>DASXCN010000534.1:0-6353 GCA_036491155.1 Solirubrobacteraceae bacterium
GGCTCGCCGCCGCGCGCCTCGGTGGTCTCGGCAACCAGCTCGGCCAGCGCGTCGGGCCCGGGCATCTCGATCGGGAACAGCCCGTCCCAGCGCACGGCGCGGCGGACGGGCCGGCGGTTGGGCCAGCGCGCCGCCGCCCACACCGGGATCCGCGGCTGCTGCACCGGCATCGGCTGAAACTCGCCGCCCCACATCGCGGCCAGGCGCTCCAGCCCGTCGTCGAAGAGCTGCGCGCGCTTGCGCGGGTCCAGTTCCTCGCCGAACGGGCCCAGCTCGCCGCTGTTGTCGCTGCCGAGGCCCACGCCGAGGATGAGCCGGCCGCCGCTGAGGTGATCGAGGGTCACCGTCTCACGCGCCAGCTTCTGAATACGCCGGCGGGCCGGCGGGGTCACCAGCGGACCGATGCGCATGGTGCGCGTCGCACAGGCGATGGCGCTGAGCACGATCCACGGGTCGGCGACGGCGCTCACCGGGGCCCGGTAGACGATGTGATCCCACACGAACAGGCCGTCCCATCCCCGCTCCTCCGCGGCCGCGGCGACATCGGCCATGACCCGCGGGTCGACGAGCTCGTCAAAGGGGGCGATGAAGAGGCCGCGCTTCATGTAGGGGAAACCCTACCGGTGAAGCTTGCGCGTCTTTTTTCCTCAAGGATCTCGACTCAAGTCCGATCAAAGCTGCGCAACCCGAACTGCTACCGGCGGGGACGCACACCCCACGGTGACGAGGACCAGAGAGAGGCCGAACACGGATGGAGTCCCTTGCCGCGCTGTACCACATCACGCCGGAGAACCTGGCTCTACGACGCCGGTTCGTCGGTCTTGACCCCGATGTGATCGCGCTGCTGGGCAGCCTCCAGCCGTGGGCCGACGAGGTGGCCGACAGCATCGCGGCCGAGCTCACCGAGCACGCCTTCGCCTTCTCGGCCACCGCGGAGTTCTTCAACGGGTTCGTCAAGAGCAAGGGGATCACGCTGGCCGAGATGCGCAAGGGCTGGCACGCCGCCCAGGTCGGTCACTGGCACGCGATCTTCGGCGAGCCGGCCGCCAACCAGCCCTTCGGCACCGACTACTTCGAGCACCTCCTGCGCGTCGGCGCCGTCCACAACAACATCGACCTGCCGCTGAAGTGGTTTCTGGGGACCTACCCCAAGTACCTGGACGCGGTCAGCCACGCGCTGCACCGGACCCCGCCGCGAGTCGCCGAGGCCAAGGCCTCGGGTTGGCGACGCCGCCGCGAGCCCGCCGCGGACCGTGACCTCATCCACGCCGCCGAGCGCGCGATCCGCATCGTCTTCAACTTCGACCAGCAGGCGATCACCGACGCCTTCTACTTCGACACGTTCGCCACCCTGGGCGTCAACCTCTCAGAGATCCAGCCCCGCGCCGGCAAGCACGACCTGTCCGATCGCGGCCCCGAGCTGAAGGCGACCGTCAACGAGTCGCTGCACCTGTTCATCGACTCCAGCCAGAGCATGCACGAGGTGTTCACCCAGGTCCGCGAGACCGTGGAGCAGACCAGCCACGCGATGAACGGCATCGCCGAGGCCAGCTCGGAGGTGGCGCGGGGAGCCGAGCAGCAGGCGGCCATGCTCCAGCGCAGCCGCGATCTCTCCGGCGAGGCCACCGACGCCACCGCGCGGGCCCGCGAGCTCGGCGACCTCGGCGCCCAGGCGGCCGGCTCCACCAACGCCGCGATGCAGCGGGCGCGCCTCTCGGGCCAGGAAGCCCAGGCGGGGATCGAGGAGCTCGCCCGCAAGTCGGGCCAGATCGGCGGGATCCTGGACACGATCACCGGGATCGCCAACCAGACCAACCTGCTCGCGCTCAACGCCGCCATCGAGGCCGCCCGGGCCGGAGAGCATGGCCGCGGCTTCGCCGTCGTCGCCGAGGAGGTCCGCCGCCTCGCTGAGCAGTCCGGCGACTCTGCCACGTCCATCGGTGACCTCATCCAGGAGATCCAGCACGGCATCAACGGAGTCGTGGACCTCGTCCAGCAGACCGCCGTGCTGGCCGAGGAGGGCGTCGAGAGCTCCGAGCGTGCAGCGCAGGCCTTCGTCGAGATCGGCGACGCGATCGCCGGGATCACCGAGCGCGTAGCCGGGATGGCCGACACCTCGGGCGAGATCGCCTCCGTGGCCGAGCAGTCCTCGGCCGCCGCTCAGGAGATGTCCTCGGCAACGCAGGAGACGAGCGCGCGATCTCAGGAGGTGACGGTGTCGCTGTCTGAGCTGGCCCGCACCGCCGACCGGGTGCTCGCGGCCTCCACCCGCTTCAGCCTCACCGAAGCGGGCATGCCGGGACCGGCCGGCCCCGGGCGCTAGCCCGGCCCGAACCGCCGCCCGCCCACGCCGAGCTCCCGCTCGGCCGCCTGCAGCGTGCCGACGGTCTGCGGCGACTCCGCGTCGAGATGGCTGGCCAGCGCGATGAACGCCGTGGCCGTCGTCAGCGCGTCGCCGAGCGCGTGATGGGGGTCCTCCCCGGGCTGGCCCAGCACCGCGGCCAGGCGCGCCAGCGGTAGGCCCCCGGGGGTGACCCCGTCGCGGCGGCGCAGCCACAGCCGGCCCAGTACCTCGGTGTCGACGTCGTCGGGGAGGCGCAGGCGACGCCGGCGCAGCTCCTTGCCCAGAAACGCGCGCTCCACCATCGCGGTGTGGAACACCGGCACGCGACCGGACATCGTCTCGAGCAGCTGATCGATGGCTTCGTCGAGCGGCGGGGCCTCGCGCAGGTCCGCCGAGCGCAGCTTGTGCACCAGCACCGAGGCATGCTTGGGCGGGTTCTCGGGCCGGGCCAGCGAGTACATCGCCTCGCCCAGGATGAGCGCGCCGTCGCGGATGGGCACCGCGCCGATGGCGATGATCTCGTCGGAGCGGTGCAGCCCCGTCAGTTCGAGATCGACGGCGCACCACTCCGCCGTGCGCCATGGGGTGGCGCGGTCGACGGTCGCGGCCTGGGCGTACCGGCTGCCGGCCTCGGTGCGCCTGAGCGAGAGCCTCATGCCGGACGCAGCTCCCGGGCCACGGTGCCCACGGCGTGAAAGACGTCGCGCAGGCGTCCGCGCGTCAGCGCGCTCATCGCCGCCGCGTCGAGCAGGTCGTCGGGCGTCTCGCCGCCGGCGATCTGGTCAAGCTGGTGCACGATGCGCAGCTCCAGGGCCAGCTCGAAGGCCTCGGTGAGCGTCTGGGCCTGTTCGCCGGCCAGCACCCCCGCGTCGGCGGCGGCGCGCAGCCGCTCCGGGGTCGAGCCCTCGCCGGCGTCGGCGGCCGTCGCGGCCCAGCGGGCGATCGCCGCGATGGGCACGATCGCCGACGAGCGGATGTTGAGGCGGCTCTGCCGGCCCTCCTGCGTGAGTACAGCGTCGGCGTCAAAGCCCGTGGGTAGCGCGGGCGTGAAGGCCCGGGCCGCCAGCGCCTGCAGCAACGCGTCCCGGGCGGGCCCCGCGGCAAGTGGGAGCGGCTCCCCCGGCGTGCCCCACAACACGCGCCGGTCGGCCAGCACCGACAGCGCCAGTTCCTCGCCACCGGCGCGGGATACCCACCCCTCCGCGTCGCGCGCGACCAGCGGGCCGACGATCCCGCAGCGCGCGAGCGCCGCCTCGATCTCGGCCAGCCACTCCGCCGAGGGCGGGAGCGCGGGGTCGTGGATGACCGCGCCACGCCGGGTGGAGGCGGGGGTGAGCTCGCGACGTGCCTGGCTGCCCAGCGATACCCACACCGTCCCCGCGTCGGCCCGGGCGCCATTGGCCGACACCAGCTCGATGGCGCGGCGCGTCAGTGAGTCGACGAGCGCGGAGAGCACGGGCGCGAGCTCCAGCGCGGGGACGCTGGAATGGTGAAGGTCGAGCATGAGCGCGGGGAGTTGCGCCGCCGCCTCTGACAGTGCGTCGAGGCTCCGTGAGCGCTCGATGTTGCGCCGCGCGCGCACCCAGGAGCGTGGCTGGGCGGCGTACAGGTCGGCGTCCTCGAGCATGCCGACCAGCCGGCCGCGCTCAGAGACGACGGGGACGTGGCGGATCCCGCGCTCCAGCATCTCGTAGAGCACCTCGCCGGCCAGGCGGTCCGGGCTGACGGTGTAGGCCGGGGCGGTCATCGCCGCGTCGACCCGCACGGCGCCTGAGCGGCCCACAGCCAGCACCCGCGCGCGCAGGTCGCGGTCGGTGAGCATCCCCCACCCACCGCCTTCCAGCTCCACCACCGCGGCGCTCACGCCCGCCGAGGTCATGCGCTCGGCGACGAACCCGATGTTCTCCGAGGGTTTGCAGGTCACCGTCGCGGCCCGGATGAGCTTAATCACCGGCTGGTGGTTGGCGTCGGTCCGGCCCGAGCGCAGCTCGCTGCGCCGGGCACGATCGAGCAGCGGCCGCGCCACCCCGACGGGGATCCGATAGCAGAGCGTGTCCTCCGCCGCCCTCGCCGCGAAGCCAGGGGGCAGGCCGGACAGCATCGCTGCGTGACCAAAGGCATCGCCGGGGCCGAGCAGATCCAGGAGCCGCCCCTCGTGCATGAGGTCGACGCCGCCGGAGTGGATGACGCGCAGGTGCGTCACCGGGTCGCCGCCCTCGGCGAGGATCACCGCGCCGCGCAGGTGAAACTCGATCGCCGCCTGCGCCGCGACCTCGGCCAGTTCGTCGGCGGCCAGAGCGTCGAACGGCGGACGCTGCGCCAAGAAGCGGGCGATCTCGCTCAGGCCGGCGTCCAGCACGCCCTCCGCTCGCTCGTGGCAGCGCTCATCTGATCAACGGTAGCCCGGCGGTCAGCGCAGCAGCCCCAGCCGCTGCGCGCGCTGCACCGCCTCGGTGCGGTTGCGCACCCCGAGCTTGCGATACAGCGAGCTCGAGTGCTCCTTGACCGTGTGGCGCGACAGGTGCAGCGCCTCACCGATCTCGGGGTTGGTGGCGCCGGAGGCCATGAGCTCCAGCACCGCCCGCTCGCGCTCAGACAGGCCCAGTGCGCCTTGGCGGTCCTGATGCTCGAACACCGTCTTGCCGATCCCCACCAGCCGCACCGCGCTGGCGATCTTGCGCGCCGGCCAGTCCTTGTAGGCAAAGCCCGAGGCGCCCGCCGCTCGCGCCGCCTGCGGCGAGATCTCGCCCGCGCCTGAGAACAGCAGGACGCGCGTGCTGGGCTCAGCCTCGCGGACCCGCTCGCACACCTCCGCGCCGGACTCCTCCCCGATGAAGAGGTCCACCAGCGCGACATGGGGCCGGTAGCGCTTGGTCATGGTCACCGCCTCGGGGCCGGTGTGGGCCGAGACGCAGCGCTCCACCCACGACTGCTGGGTGAGCATGAGGCGAAAGCCCCAGTGCACGACGTCGTGGTCGTCGACTACCAGCACGCGCAGCCGCTCGGGGCTGCGCGCCTCGTCAGTCATCGTCCTCGTCGGGGACCATCAGCCGCAGCTGCCACACCCCGGGCTCGCGCTGGCCGAACTCGACGACGCCGTTTGACTGCAGGGCCTCGAGCGCCGCCAGGCGCAGGCCCATACCGGGGCGACGGCGGCCGGCGGTGGTGCCGTCGTTGACCACCTCCATCCAGAAGGCCCCATTGGCCCTGCCCAGCCGTACGTCGACGTGGGTGGGCTGCGCGTGCTTGGCGGCGTTGCGCACCGCCTCGATGAGCACCGACTGGGCCAGCGGCTCAAGCGGCGGGGGCACATCGGCCGGCGCCCCCTCCAGCAGCGACAGCCCCAGGTGGGGATAGACGACGGCGAGCCGCGCCACCTCGGCGGCGAGCGTCGTCTTGGTGGCGCGTGGCGCGCGCCCCAGCGGACGCTCCAGCGTCGCCCGCAGGTCGGTGAGGGCCGCCTGGGTCTCCTCGGCGCAGCGCCGGCGAGCCGACTCGGGCAGCTCCCCGTCGCCGTCGAGCGCCATCGAGACGCCGAACAGGCGCTGGATGACGCCCTCGTGCAGCTCGCGCGCGAGGTCGATGCGCTGCTCGAGCTGGCTGGCCTTCTCGAACTGGGTGGAGACGATCCGCGCCACCGAGGCGAGCGCCGCCGCCTTGCCCAGCGTCCACAGCAGGCGGCGATCGGCGTCGTCGAGCGGGGGCTCGTGCATGAGACGGTCGGCGAGGATGACCCCGAAGGCGCGGTCGGCGGCGGCCATGGGCGCGCACACGAGGCGGGCCGGCTCAGACACCATCGCGGCGAATGCCTCGGGCACCTGGCCGCCGAGATCGCCGACCACCTCGACGACACGGTCCTGACGGATCGCCTGCGCGGCGATCGGAGCCGATTCGACGGTGACGTGGGCGCCGGCGAACGGCTCGATGTCCATGCCGTGAGCACCCACCGCGCGCACGCGCCGGTCGGCGGAGTCATAGCGGAAGATGAGGGCGCGGCGCATCCGCGCCA
>DASXCN010000535.1:0-6440 GCA_036491155.1 Solirubrobacteraceae bacterium
GTGCTGGAGGTGGGTCCGCTCCAGATCGTCCCTGACGAGCATCTGGCCCGGGCCGAGGGCCGGGCGCTGATGCTCTCGATCCGCGAGCTCCGTCTGCTCACGGAGCTGGCGCGCCGGGAGGACCGGATCGTGACGCGCGAAGAGCTCTTTCGCCTCGTGTGGGGGCGGGAGATGCGGGTGCGCGACCGATCCGTCGACGTCTACGTGCGCAAGCTCCGCGTCAAGCTCGAGGCGGCGTTGCCGGAGTGGTCATTCATCCACACCCACTTCGGTCTGGGCTATCGCCTGGCGGCGGACCGCCGACAGGTGATAACCGCGGGTTCACAACTCATTAACACCATGGCGCACCCCGGCCCCGAGACTCTGCCTGACTCGAACTGAAATCAAGGAGATGACAAGTGCGTACAACTCGTCTCGGTGGGGTCGCGGTCTCTCTGGCCGCCGCGCTCGCCATAGCCGCATGCGGCAGCAGCAGTTCCAGTAGCAGCTCGGCCAGCGCCGGAGGAGGCGGAGGATCGACGGGGACCTCTGCCTCAGGCGGCAGCGCCGCCGTCAGCGGTGGGACGCTGAACGGCGCCGGCTCGACGCTGGCCCAGCCGATCTACCAGCAGTGGGGTTCCAACCTCAAGAGCAAGGGCCTCACCGTCAACTTCAACGGCGTCGGCTCCGGCGCCGGTATCGCCGACCTCCAGACGGCCACTGTCGACTTCGCCGGGTCTGACCCTGCCCTCGCCGCGGAGGACAAGAAGGGGATGAAGGGCCCGGTCCTCCAGTTCCCGGTCGCCTTCGGCGCGATCACCGTGTCCTACAACCTGCCGGGCGTCAAGAGCGGTCTCAAGCTCGACGGCCCGACGCTGGCCGCCATCTTCAGCGGCAAGATCAAGACATGGAATGACCCGGCGATCAAGATGCTGAACTCGGGCGTGAACCTGCCCAGCACGGCGATCACGGTCGTGCACCGCTCAGACTCCTCGGGCACCACGGCCGGCTTCACCACGTACCTGTCCGACGTCAGCCCGACCTGGAAGTCGACCATCGGAACCGACAAGGACGTGAAGTGGCCGGTCGGCACCGGCGCGGCCAAGAACTCCGGCGTCGCCGCCGCGGTCAAGCAGACCCAGGGCGCGGTGGGCTACGTCGAACAGGCCTACGCGCTGGAGAACGGCTTCACCTACGCCGCGATCAAGAACGGCAGCGCCTACGTGCTGCCCACCATTGAGAACACCTCGGCGGCGGCCAACGGGATCCAGGTCCCGGCGGACCTCGGTATCTCGACGGTCGACTCCTCGGGCAGCGGCGCCTACCCGATCACGTCCCAGACGTTCCTGGACGTCTACAAGGACCCGTGCAAGGACGGCAAGGAGAGCTCCTCGACGGCCAAGGCGCTGAAGTCGTTCTTGGCCTACGCGTTCGGCGCCGGCCAGCAAACGCTGGGCTCGGGCGGTGACAAGCTCCCCTACGCCCCGCTGCCCTCCGACCTGGCGGCCAAGGACAACACGCAACTGGCCACCATGACCTGCAACGGCTCGCCGATCTCCTAGCGACCCTCGGGACCGATAGTTCATGGAGGCAAGCGCCACCACGAGCGGCGGCCGCTCCGCACTGGAGCGGTCGTCGGCGTCACGGCTGCCCGATCAGGCGCTCCAGTTTGGCCTGACTGCGCTGGCCACTCTGATCCTGCTGCTGATCGGCTACTTCTTCGTGCGCCTGATCGGCCAGTCGGGCAAGGCGTTCAGCACGTTTGGCGCCAGCTTCATCTTCGGCAACGACTGGGACATCAGCCGGAACATCTACCACGGAGCGCCCCTGGTCATCGGCACTCTGGTCACCTCCGCCATCGCCCTGCTCATCGGGGTGCCGGTGGCGGTGGCCACCGCGCTGTATGTCACCGAGCTCTGCCCCCGGAAGGCGCGCGGGCCGCTGAGCATGCTCGTGGACCTGCTGGCGGCGGTGCCGTCGGTCGTCTACGGCCTGTGGGGGGTGTTCGTGCTCGCGCCGAAGCTCGTGCCGGTGGAGAAATGGTTCGCCAACACGTTCTCATTCATCCCCTTCATCGGCGGGGGCGGCAGCACCGTCACGGCGCCCAACTACTTCATCGCCGGGCTCATCCTGGCCATCATGATCCTGCCAATCGTGTCGGCGATCGCGCGCGAGGTGCTGGCCACGGTGCCGTCCGAGAACAAGGAGGCAGCCCTCGCTCTCGGCGCCACGCGCTGGGAGATGATCCGCATGTCGGTCCTGCCCTACGCGCGTCCGGGGATCACGGGTGGGGCGATGCTCGGCCTGGGGCGGGCCATAGGCGAGACGATCGCCGTGGTGCTGGTGATCGGCAACGCGCCGACGATCGGGCACCACCTCTTCAACCAGGGCTACACGCTGGCCGCCGTGATCGCCAACGAGTTCAACGAGGCGGCCAACCAGCCGCTGCACGCCTCCGCCTTGTTCGCCGCGGGCCTCGTCCTGTTCGTCCTCACGCTCATCGTCAACATCATCGCCCGCTGGTTCGTGCGCCGCGGCACCCGCGGGATGCGGGCGCCCGAGGCTGACGCGGATAACACCCTCAGCGTCTACACGCCGTCGACCACGGCGGGGCGGCCCTGATGAGCACCGTGAGCGGGGCTCTGATCCCCGAGATCAGCGCCGGGCGCAAGCGCCGCGACAGGGTCATGCGCGGCCTGCTCATGGCGGGCACGGGCCTGGCTCTCGTGCCGCTGATCCTGATCATCTACTACCTCATCTACAAGGGCATCGGCTCGTGGAGCGGGTCGTTCTTCACCACCGACCCCAACGGCAACTTCTTCGGCAACCCCGGAGGGATCCGCAGCGCGATCCTCGGAACGCTGGAGATCGTGGCGCTGGCCTCGCTCATCTCGATCCCGATCGGCATCGCCGTGGCGCTGTATCTCACCGAGTACGGCAACGACGGCGTGTTTGCCAACCTGGTGCGCTACTTCGTGGACGTGATGACCGGCGTGCCGTCGATCGTGTTCGGCCTGTTCATCTACATCGTGCTGGTGATCTCGCACGCCGGCGGCAGCGGATTCGCGGGCTGGAAGGGCGCGCTGGCTCTGTCACTGCTGATGCTGCCGATCGTTATCCGCTCCTCGGAGGTGGTTCTCCTGCTCGTGCCGTCGAGCCTGCGGGAAGCCGCGCTGGCCCTTGGGGCGCCGCGCTGGCGGATCATCTGGAAGGTGGTGCTCCCGACGGCGCGATCGGGGCTGGTCACCGGGGCGCTGCTGTCCGTGGCCCGCGGCATGGGCGAGACCGCGCCGCTGCTGTTCACGGTCTCCGTCGCGTTCCCGGTGACGTTCAACCTCAACGGCATCATGAACTCGCTGCCATTGCAGATCTATGGCGACATCACCAGCCCGCGCGACGTGGTCGTCGCGCGCGCCTGGGGCGCCGCGCTGACCCTCGTCGCGTTGGTCCTGATCCTCAACCTGATCGCGCGAGCCATCTCGCGCAGGAGCCGCCTAACATGACCGGACCGGAAACGACCAGTAAGGAACCCAAGCGAATGTCGAGTGCTCCTGAGCAGTCGGAGCAAACGGAGGCGGCTCCCGATCTCTCCGCGATGGGGGAGCGGCGTCAGGGTCACGGCATCAAGGTCAGAGACCTGCACGCGTACTACGGATCGGTGCACGCGGTCAGGGGCATCGACATCGACTTTCCCGCCAACGAGGTGACGGCCATCATCGGCCCATCCGGCTGTGGCAAGTCGACGATGGTCCGCTGCATTAACCGCATGCATGAGGAGATCCCGGGTGCCCGCTCGGAGGGAAGCGTGAGCCTGGACGACCTCGACGTCTACGGCTCCAACGTCGACGTGACGGCGGTGCGCCGCATGATCGGCATGGTCTTCCAGAAGCCCAACCCGTTCCCGACGATGAGCATCTTCGACAACGTGGCGGCGGGGCTGCGCCTGACCGGCATGAAGTCCGACAACCTGCGTGAGCGGGTGCACCGGGCCCTGCGCGCCGTCGGGCTGTGGGGAGAGGTCAAGAACCGCCTCAACTCGCCCGGGATCGGGCTGTCCGGCGGCCAGCAGCAGCGCCTGTGCATCGCCCGCGCGGTGGCGGTCGAGCCCGAGGTCATCCTCATGGACGAGCCGGCGTCGGCGCTTGACCCGATCGCCACGCTCAAGGTCGAGGAGCTCATCGACGAGCTCAAGAACCGCTACACGATCGTGATCGTCACCCACAACATGCAACAGGCCGCGCGCGTCGCCAAGTCGACGGTGTTCATGCTCGACGGCGAGGTGGTGGAGCACGCCGAGACGACCAAGCTCTTCACCAACCCGTCCGACGAGCGCACCGAGCGCTACGTCACCGGCAAGTTCGGCTAGCCAAGGGGGTCAGCACGTGCAAGAGACGCGCCACCAATTCCGCGAGGACCTCAGGGAGCTGGAGCGCCAGGTTCTCGGCGGCCTCGATCTCGTGATCGGGCAGCTGGACCGGGCGCTGGAGTCCGTCAGCTATCAGGACGTGGAGTTGGCCGCGATGGTGGTCGCCGACGACGACCGCATCGACGGGCGCTACCTCGAGGTCCACCAGGGGATCCTCTCGCTGCTGGCCCGCCAGTCGCCGGTGGCCACCGACCTGCGCATCGTCGCCGCGCTGCTGCACTGCATCCGCTGCATCGAGCGGATGGGGGACCAGTGCGTCAACATCGCGAAGCTCGTCCCGCTCTCGGGCCACGACGCCCCCAAGGACAAGGACACCCTGGACGCCATCGAGCGGATGGGGCAGCTGGCCCGCTCGGAGGTCTCCGAGGCCAAGGACGCCCTGCGCACCCGTAACGTCGAACTTGCCCAGGACATCGTGCGCCAGGACGCCGAGATCAACCGGCTCAACCGCGCGATCTTCAAGCGCGCCGTGGAGATCGGGGACGACCTGGAGCTGCGCGAGTGGGGGATGTTCATGATCCTCGTGGCGCGCTGTCTGGAGCGCGTGGGCGACAACGCCGTGGAGATCGCCGAGCAGGTGGTCTTCGTGGTCACCGGGCTGTTCCGCGAGGTGGCCGACATCGGCGCCTCGGCGGAGACCGCGCAGAGCAACTAGCCCCGCGCCCGCGTTGACGTGACAGGGCCCGCGCGGCGGCGCCCGCGTGGACGGTGTAGGTGGCTGAGTCTTGGCCACGGGGACAGTGACGGCGCCCGCCGCGGCCGCGACCCTTGTGGCCATGAGCGCACGCCCACCTCAGATCCTCGCCTTTGGCGGCGGCGGGTTCTCAATGGAGTGGGGCAACCCGCTGCTCGATGACCACGTCCTCTCGCTCACCGGGGTCGCCCGACCCCGGGTGTGCTTTCTGCCGACGGCCAGCGGTGACGCCGACCACTACATGGTGCGCTTCTACCGCGCCTTCCCGTCGTCGCGGTGCGTGCCGTCGCACATCTCGCTGTTTCGGCGCGAGACGGGGGT
This sequence comes from Solirubrobacteraceae bacterium, assembly GCA_036491155.1. Taxonomy (GTDB): domain Bacteria; phylum Actinomycetota; class Thermoleophilia; order Solirubrobacterales; family Solirubrobacteraceae; genus Palsa-465. The sequence goes on from DASXCN010000535.1 coordinate 5,421, forward strand.
GGGGGACCCACACGGACACCTCATGGCCCAGGACCTCATCTACGTGGGTGGGGGCAGCCTCGTCTCCCTGCTCGGGACCTGGCAGGCCCACGGGATCGACCTGGCGCTATATGACGCCTGGCGCGCCGGGGTGGTGCTGTGCGGAGGGTCGGCCGGCTCGCTGTGCTGGTTCACCGACGTCATCTCCGGCTTTCACGAGGGCCCGGCTCGCCGGCTGGAGGGCCTGGGCTTCCTTCCCTGGAGCAACGCGGTGCATTACAGCGACGAGCCCGGCCGGCGCTCCGCCTTCATGGACGCGGTCGCCGGCGGGATGGGGGCCGGCTACGGGGTGAGCGACGCCGCGGCCCTGCATTTCGTCGACACCGAACTGGTTGAGGTGGTGTCCTCGCGCCCGGGTGCGCGTGCGCGCTTCGTGTCCTGTGACGGTGCTGGCGCCGCGAAGGAGGAAGATCTTCCTGTGAGGGAACTGGGCGCTCATCAGTTGCGCCGCGTCGCGTGAGCAGCGGCGACGGCGACCGCCGGCGCATTCTCGCCATGGGCGGCGGGGGCTTCACCATGCAGGACCGCAGCGCCGCCCTGGACCGGCTGGTGCTCACGCTGACCGATGTGGGCTTTCCACGGGTGTGCTTCCTCCCCACCGCCAGCGGTGACGGGCGCGAGCAGACCACCCGCTTCTACGAGCGCTTCAGTGCCTGGCCGTGCGAGCCGAGCGTGCTCTCTCTGTTTCACCTCGGCCGCGACCGGATCGACCCCAGGGCCCACCTGCTGGCCCAGGACGCCATCTACGTCGGGGGCGGCTCGATGCGCAACATGCTGGCCGTTTGGCGCGAGCACGGCGTCGACGAGACGATGCGCTCGGCCTGGGAACGGGGGATCGTCCTGGCCGGGCTGAGCGCGGGCGCCATGTGCTGGTTTGAGAGCGGGATCACGATGAGCGGCGGCGCGCCCCGTCCCACAGCAGGGCTGGGGCTGCTGGAGGGCAGCATGTCGGTCCACCTCGACGGCGAGCCCGAGCGGCTG
>DASXCN010000536.1:0-6667 GCA_036491155.1 Solirubrobacteraceae bacterium
GCTTGCCTCCCACAGACCGCGCCGAGGGGCACCGATAACCCGTTGCGAGCGGTGGCCGTGGGAGATATTCCCTGTCTGAGCAGGAAAATATCCCACGGGTCACCCGCTAGAGCCGTTCCGAGCCCCCGTTGACGCGACTGGTGGTAGGCAAAGCCGCCTACAGACCCCGAAAGCGTCACCAACCGTCGCGATCCGGCCTTCGCCAACCACGCCGGAGCCGCTCCCCTTCCTTAGCCGCAGTTGACGTTCGCCTGTCTCGCCGCAACCCGAGCCGACAAGTAAACTTATGAGTTTACTTGGCTCGCTCTTCGAACATGCGGGTGACCTCCATCGCCGGCACCGGCTCAATCAGGGAGGCGTTGACCGAGTCGGTCAGGGCCCCGCACGCCTCGCGCATGCGCCGTCCGGCGGCCGCCGCGTCGTACGCGGTGCGCCGCAGCTCGGGCACGCCGTCCTCGATCCACAGCCAGCGCGCGTCGCCGTCGCCCTCGTAGGGCAGCCCCACGCTCCCTGCGTTGACGAAGCGCACCCCGCCGACCGTGCGGTCGTCCTGCTGGTGGGTGTGCCCGGCGATGACCAGCGGCGCGTCCGCGCCGCCCAGCACCTGTGACCAGCGCTCCGGTGCGGAGATCCGGGTGACCAGCTCCTCGTCGCTGCGCGGGGTGGCGTGGCAGAAGAGCAGGCCGTCAACGCGCATGGTCAGCGGCAGTCCGCCCAGCGCTCGGGCGCGCTCCGCTCCGAGCTCCAGGGCACTGAAGGCCGCCATCTCGGCGGCGTTGTCGCCCGCGGGGGGTGGCGGCCCGTCGACCGCGGCCGCCGTCTCGCGCTCGCCGTTGCCGCGCACCCAGTGGACCGGCACCAACAGTTCGCCGCCCAGCGCCTGAAGACGGTCAAGGACGGCCGCGGGGAAAGCGCCGGGTACGGCGTCGCCGCCGACCACTACGGCGTTTGGATGCGCGGCGCGCGGGTCGGCCAGGACCGCTTCCAGCGCATCCGTGTTGCCGTGAATGTCATACAGGGCGAGGATCTTCATCTCGCCCAGTCTAGTGCAACCTCTTGGTTGCGTCTATCTGAGCGTGAATTTGACCTTGACGAGCTTGCCGACCTTCTTGCCCTTGAGCGTTGTCTCGCGAACGGAGATGACGTACTTGCCCGGCTTGACCTTGGCCGAGAGCTTGACGCGGAGGGTGCCGTGGCCGCCGTGCCTGTGCTTGAACGTGATGCGTCCGGTGGCCAGCGTCGTCTTCTTGCCCTTCACCGGCAGGAGCTGGGCGATGAACGTCCGCGGCTTGGTCGCCGACACGATGACCGGGATAAACCGTCCTTTGCGCCCGGTGACCGTCACGACCCTGAACACCTTGATCGTGCCTCCGCCGGTGGTGATCGTGGTCGGCTCCGAGCCCGTCGGCGGCCCCGGGGGCGGCGCGTCGCGGACGGTGACGTCGAGCGTCGTCGTCCCGGGGTTGCCGGCGTTGTCGGCAAAGCTCAGCGTGAGCGTCACGTCGCCCACTCCGCGCGGGAACGTGAACGTCGCCGTCCCCCCGTGCTGGGCGGCAAACCCGGCCGCGGTCCAGGTGATGGAGGCGGGATTGATCCCGGTGCCGCCGCTGTTGTCGGCCAGGACCGCGGTGTAGTTGGTCGCCCTGCCCGAGGTCACGGTGGTGGGCCCGGAGATCGTCCCCGTCGGAGCGATGATGTCCGGGATGGTGTTGGCCGCCGAGGTGAGCGCCAGCGCGCCGCCGACTCCGCCGACCGCCGCATGGGCGGCATCGAATGCGGCCTCGGCGCGCCAATTCTCGATGGCGAGCACGCCGTCCGCCGGCTGGTTGTAGAAGTTGGCCCCGTCGATCGAGGTGAAGATCTCGCCGCCGGTGCCGGCAGCGACCACGGCGCCACTCTGCGCGCTGACGCCGTAGAGGCCGACCGTCGGGGTGGTGTCGTTGGCGAACTTCGCGGGGGCGGTGGTGTTGCCGCCGTCGTCTGAGACCTCGAGACAGAGTCCGCTGTTGCAGCCGCTGCCGCCGGGCGAATGGTCCACGACGAACACGCGGTTGGGGTTCGCCGGATCCTGGGCCAGCCGCGGGTCACCCTCGAACTCGTTGACCGTGTCGCCGTTGACCAGGGCCCCGCTGATGAAGCCATTGGAGCTGCCGTACAGCCTTCCGAAGTCCTGCGTGACCATCAATCCGGCGAGGGGATTGCCGGGCAGGAACGTCGCGTCGGTCAGGTTCTGCATGGAGTTGTCGCTCTGGGCCTGGCAGGTCCCGGTGGCGTTCTTGTTGATCTCCGTGAAGGAGGTCCCGCTGTTCGCCGACTCCATGAGCGTGTTGTTATTGCCGAGCAGGTACACGGTGCTCGCTCCGGCGAACGCCACCGCATTCAGCTCCGATTCCAGTACCGAGCTCGCGCTCGTGCAATCGTTGTGCGTCGAGGGGTGCGGCGTGATCGGAGTCCAGGTCGCGCCACTGTTGGCGGTGCGAAAGATGTCGCCGTTGGTCGCAACCGCTACGCCGATGGTGCCCGGCGCGGGCTGGAACGCCAGGTCGGTGAACTGTTCGCCGGTGGTGATGCCGGTCCCCTGGACGAAGCTCGTCCCATTGAAGGACGCGATGTGCCCGTTGGTCGTCGCGTACCAGAAGCGCGTCGGCGACTGGTAGACGATGGCGCTGATCGTGTCCGACGTGCCGCTCGAGATCGGCGTCCATATCGACGCCGCCTGAGCGCTTGCAGCGGATGCAAGAAGCGCGCAGAGCGCGCACAGCAACGTGAGCCTACGAATCATGAGGCGGTCCTCCCGCACGATCGGTGAGTTAGGCCCAATTCACCCCTAGGACCCCCGGTGACGGGCAGCCTACCGGGAATCGCGCATCCGGTGGAGCGAGGCGCTGATCCTAGACTGAGCGCCGATGAGCGTCTCGGATCTGCTGGCCGGCAAGCGCGTGTGCGTGTGCGGTGGCTCGGGCGGCGTGGGCAAGACGACCACGTCGGCGGCCATCGCCCTGGGCATGGCGGCCGAGGGCGCCAAGGTGGCCGTGGTCACCATCGACCCGGCCAAGCGGTTGGCCAACGCGCTGGGCCTGCAGGAGCTCGAGAACGAGCCCCGCCGGGTCGAACCCGACCGGCTGGCCGGGACCGCCGGCGAGTTCCGCGGCGAGCTGTGGGCCATGATGCTCGACCCCAAGCGCACCTTCGACGAGCTCATCGAGCGGGTGGCCGCCGACCCCGAGCGCGCCGATGAGATCAAGCGCAACCGCGTCTATCGCGAGCTCTCGACGGCTGTCTCGGGATCGCAGGAGTTCACGGCGGTGGCCAAGCTCTACGAGCTCGAGCGCGACGGGGACTTTGACCTGCTGGTCCTGGACACGCCGCCGTCGCGCAACGCGCTGGACTTCCTGGACGCCCCCACCCGGCTGACGTCGTTTCTGGAGGGGAGGGCGCTGAAGGCGTTCATCCGCCCCACCGGCCTGGGCATGCGGGTGCTGGGCCGGGGCGCGGCGCCGCTGCTGGGGGCGCTGCGCCGCGTGACCGGGGTGGACCTCATCGGCGACCTGACCACGTTCTTCGGCCTGCTGGGCGACATGACCGACGACTTCAGTGAGCGCGCCCGCGGCGTCGAGCGCATGCTCAAGGCCTCCACCACGGCCTTCGTGCTCGTCACCTCGGCCCAGCAGGCGGCGATCGACGAGGCGATCTGGTTTCGGCGCACGCTCACCGACGGCGGGCTGCCCTTCGCCGGGGTGATCGTCAACCGGGTGCACCACGACATCCTCGGCGAGGCCGAGCCCGAGGACCTGGTGAGCGCGCTGGACGCCGAACTGGCCGGCGACTTGGCCGGCCGGGTGGCCGAGAACTTCTTTGACTATCACCGCCTCGCCCAGCGCGACGCCCGCAATGTGGCCCGGCTGCGCGACGAGCTGGGTGGGCAGCCGCTCCTGGTCGTCCCCCAGCTCGACGACGACGTGCACGATGTCGAGGGGCTCCTGCGCCTCCACCGCTACCTGTTCGCCTCTGACGAGGAGCGCGAGCGGCTGATCGCCGACGTGGTCGCCTGACCCAACAACCGTGACAAGTAAACTTATAAGTTTACTTGGCTACCGGTTTCTGCAGCCGGAACGGCTCGGTGGTGACGCCGGCCCAGGTGGCCCAGCTGAGGACCACCGGCTGCCAGCGCTCGCGGGCCACCACGTGGCCGGAGACGGTCATGACCACATGGCCCTGGTGCAGCATCTCCCAGACCGCCTGCTCGGAGAGCTCGAGCTGCTGGCTGGCGCGCCAGGTCGGCTGCGCGGCGGCGGCCAGGGCCATCACGTCCTGAAAGCCCAGCGCGGCGCCGGCCACCTCGCCGATCGCCGCCTTCAGCGCCTCGACCTCGGGGCGCGCCTCGGCGCCCCGGCGCGCCTGGGCGATGATCGCGTCGGTGACGTCGGTCCCGCTGCGCGAGGCGGTGGCCCAGCCCCTCCCCATCCCCAGCTCCTCGGCACGCAGCTCCGGCCCCTCGAGGATCCTCAGCCTGCTGCGCTCGGGCGCCCACCGGCGGTCGTCCTGATCAATCATCGCCCCGCCCACCCAGGGCCGCACGAACCTCGCGTCCAGCTCGTCGCGGGTCAGGTTGAAGACCCGCGTGACGTGGGGGAACTGCCGCAGCTCGAGGTGATACACGCTCAAGCGCCTTGGGATGACGCCTGCGCCCGGTAACGCTCGTGCGCCTCGGCGATCGCGCCCAGCGCCGCCTCGCGGCCCTTCCAGCCGATGGGGTCCGAGTGGCGGCCCGCGTCCAGGTCCTTGTAGACCTGGAAGAAGTGGAAGATCTCGTCCAACAGCTGCTGGGGCAGGTCCTCGAGCTCATGGTGGACGTTCCAGCGGGGGTCGTGGACGGGGACGCAGACAACCTTGTCGTCGGGCCCGTTCTCGTCGCGCATGCAGAACAGGCCGATCGGGTTGACCGGCACCAGGCAGCCGGGGAACGTCGGCTCTGACACGCACACCAGGACGTCCAGCTCGTCGCCATCGAGGGCCAGCGTCTCCGGGATGAAGCCGTAGTCGGTGGGGTAGACGACCGAGGCCGAGACGAAGCGATCAAACCGGATCGCGCCCAGCTTGGGGTCGAACTCGTACTTGTTACGGCTCCCCATCGGGATCTCCACCATGCAGATCAGAGCGTCGGCGGCCATCCCTGCCCACCCTAATACGTCGCGGCCGGTGGGTGTCGTCGGTGTGATGGGTGCTTAAACAGAACGAGCGGGCCAGGCCCGCTCGCTGCTGTGATCGCGCTCCCCCTAACTACTTACGAGCCCCAGGACTTACTGTGTTGTGCCTGGTGGGCAGAACACTCCCGGCCTCCCGTGGGGGACCGAGTAGGGAGCGGTCATCACGTAGTTTAACGCACTCCGGCCGCTGGATCGGGCGAAGCCGCAACGGCGCCGTCGGCGACCTCGGCCAGCAGCTCGTCGGCAACGGACACGAGATCGGCGTCCAGATGGCCGCAGAGCATGTCGCGCAGGACCGCGCGCAGATTCTCGGCCAGCTCGTCGATGAGCGCGTCCGGGCGCGCCGGGTCGCGATGATCGTCGGATAGACCCCCGATGATCGAGCGCTCGAGCGCCACCGCACGGGCGGTCCGCTCGGTCAGGCCCACGCGGTCATCGGGCCGCGAGCAGATCGCGGCCAGCCGCTGGGCCAGACGCCCGCTTGCGGGCCCCTCGGGCTCCAAAAGCGCCCGCAGGGCGAGCAGGTAGTCGGTGAGCGCCGCGCCCGCGGAGGGGCGCTCGCAGCCCATCTCAAAGCGGGTCAGCGCCCAGGCCAGCTCCGGGTGAGGGTCGCGCCGGGCGACGAGACGGCAGAACGCGCGCAGCTCCTCCTCCCCGGCCGCGGGAATGATGGTGAGCACGCGCGGGCGCCCGGCGACTCCCAGCGAGACCGAACGCCAGCTACCGGCCTCGGTCCGCGCCCAGCCGACGGGACCCACGGCGTACGCGCCCCGCTCAAAGAGGCGCAGCGCGCTCACCACATGGCGAAAGCGGGCACGGGCGACGGCCAGCGGCGCCCGGTCAGAGGACCGGTCAGAGACGGCCAGCAGCGCGATCACATTGGCCTCCTCGCCCTCCCCCCAAACCGCCTCGGGGGGCGCGTCGGCCAGTGCGTCGCCGCGGATGAGCGACAGGCCCTCCCCCAGCGCCAGCTCGATCGTGTCGGGATCGAGGGCCACTCCCAGCATCGGCGCGATGATGGTGGCCGTGCAGTGTCCCTCATAGATCGCGCGCTCCAGGTCCGCGTAGGCGGCCTCGAACGCCGCCGGTTCAAACCCGAAACCACTGCGCTCGATGAACACGGACTCCAGGAACACGCCGAGCGCGGCGCCGGCCATGCCACGGGGGCCCGAGGGCGCCTTGACGCCATGCTCGGACAGGTAGACGTCCAGCGCCTCGCACCGCGCCAAGGCGTGGGCGGCGTCGGCGTGGCTGGACAGCTCGGCGAGCGCCGGCATCCGCGAGCGAATGAACTCGTCGACCAGCGGCCGGTAGCAGTACAGCGGGACGCGTCCCGAGCTGCGCTCCTCGGCGAGCTCGAACGGCATCTCGGCGCCGGCGGCGGACTCCGCACAGAGGCGGCTCGACGCGTCGACGGCGAAGGACTCAAGGAGACGGTGAAGGGTGACGTTGCGCACGAC
>DASXCN010000537.1:0-3308 GCA_036491155.1 Solirubrobacteraceae bacterium
AGCCGCGAGCCCGCTGTGCCGTCGCTGTGCGCGAAGGTGGCCAGCGTGTCGTAGGCCAGCCCCATGAACTGGGGGGAGAACGCGAAGTTGTAGAAGGCAGGGTCGGGCGCCTGCGGACCGAGCGCGCTCCCCGCGGTTGCGTTCACCTGGGTGACGATCGTCAATGTGCCGCCGCGGTGGCTTGCGCCGTCGCCGGCGACTCCGACCCAGAGCCGGCCGTTGTCGCTGCTCAGCGAGGTGGCCAGCCCGCCCACCTTGAACCTCGCGGTGATGCGGTTGCGGCGGGGGTCGATACGCGCGACCTCGTGGGAGTAGCGGCTGGCGACCCACACCGACCCGCCGCCTGCGGTGATGGCCGACGGGCCACTGCCGACCGGAATTGTCGCCGTCGCGGCCCGGGCGACCGGATCCACGCGAGACACCGTCGAGTCGAGGCTGTTGGCCACCCACAGCGCCCCATCGGCGAAGGTGATCGCGGCTGGGCCACCGCCGACGCGGACCCGGCCCAGTTGGCGGCCAGAGACGGGATCGAGCACATCCAGCGTGCCGCTGTCGTACCCGGCCACCCACAGCGCTCCGCCCGCGACCGCCAGCGCGCTCGGCTGGACATGGAGGGCCACCGTGCGCATCAGAACCCCGGTGCCGGGGTCGATCGCGAACAGCTTGTGTGACAACGCGTCTGCCGCCCACAGCCGCCCCGGCGCAACGGCCAGCGCGCTCAGACTGGAGCCGGGCAGCGCCACGGTCTGGGTCACGCCATCAGTCGCGGGATCGATGCGCTGGACCGTCGCTCCGACCGTGCTCGCCGTCCACACCGCACCACCGCTGGAGACGACCACCCCCGGTTCGCCGCCAACGGCGATGCGGTCGAGGGTCGAGTTCGGGCCCGGCGAGACTTTCGAGACGATCCCGGTGCCTGGGGCGGCGGTCCACACCGAGCCGGCGGCGTGGCTCACTGCGGTCGGTGCGCCGTCGAGCGCCGTGCTGCTCAGCAGCTTGCCCGAGGTGGCGCTCAACGTCACCAAGCCATCGCGGTCAGCGAGCGCAATGGGGTGCGGGCCAGCCGTCGGGGCGCCCAAGCTCAGCCCCGCGACGACGGCCGCTGCCGCCGCAACCAGAGCCAGGGTCGCCCGGACCGGCCGGCGCGTCACCGGGCCGACGGCTCTGCGGCGTGGCGCGAGGCTCGGGTCGTGATCAAGGATCCGCCGCTCCAACTCGCGCAGCTCGACTCCGGGCTCGAGACCGAGCTCCTCGACCAGCCGGCGCCGCGCAGCGCGATACACGGCGAGGGCGTCCGCCTGGCGACCGGCCCGATACAGGGCCAGCATCAGCGCGCTGACAAGGCCCTCGCGCAAGGGGTGTTCGTTCACGAGCTGCTCGAGCTCGGGCACCAGTTGCCTGCCGTGGCCCAGCTGCAGCTCGGCGCTGAGGCGGCTTTCGATCGCGGCGACGCGTTCGGCCTCGAGCCGGGAGATCTCGCCCCGCGCGAAGGGCTCGTAGGCGAACTCGCCGAGCGGCGGTCCGCGCCACAGCGCGAGAGCCTCGGTCAAAAGGGTGGCTGCCCGTCGCGCATCGCCGGTGTCCAGGACAGCGCGGCCCTCGTGGGCGAGCGTCTCGAAACGATCCGCGTCGACGTCCAAGGCGGCGGCGGCCAGTCGGTACCCGTGGTCGCGTGTCTCCAGCACGCCGTCTCCGACTGCCTTGCGCAGCCGCGACACGTACACCTGGATCGTCTTGTTGGCGGTGGGTGGGGGCGAGTCGCCCCACAGGGCCTCGATGAGCTGGTCCGTCGAGACGCGCTCGCGGCGGTGGACGAGCAGAACGGCCAGCAGCGCCCGCTGACGCGAGCCGCCCAGCGGCAGCTCAGCCCCACGCTCGATCACCTCGAGCCGATCGAAGATCCGAAATTCCAATGCCCCGGTCCCAGGCTTGCCTGGTCCAACGCTACACCGGAAAGGCCCCGCAATCCATGCGTGTTTACCGAGCTGAAACCGGGGGGCGGGACGGTCGGTCACCAAACGGTTGGGCGTTCGGGTCGAAAAGGAGACGACATGGGTGAGACAGCCGATCGACTGTGGGGGCGAACCGCGCGCGTATTGGCGCTCGTCGGTGGCCTACTCGTGGTGTGGATGGCGCTACAGGCAGCGCGTGCGTCGGCGGCGACGCTCAGCGTGTGCCCGCACGGGTGCCGCTACAGCCAGATCTCCGACGCAGCGGCCGCGGCGAGCAACGGCGACACCGTGCGCGTGGCGCCGGGCACCTACCGCGGCGGCTTTGCGATCGACAAGGATCTGACCCTCGCCGGCGCCGGAGCCCCGGCCACCGTGATCCGAGGCGGCGGGCCGGTCATCACCGTTGGTACGGAGCTCGGGGCGACCGAGCCCACGGTTTCGATTCGTGGCGTCACAATCACTCGTGGCCTCACCCAGGCGGCCTTCGGCGGCAGCATCGAGGCCCTCGGCGGTGGCGTCTACATCCCCGCCGCGACCGGCTTCACGCCGGGAGCGACAGTCACAATCAGCGACAGCGTCATCACCGACAACGTCGCGGCGCCGTCGTCGTCAGTCGACGCCGGCTTTTCGTGTGGCCCGGCCGGAGACTGCACGTTCGCCCACGCGGGTGGGGGCGGGGTGGACAGCTGGGGCTATCTCACCCTGGATCACACGGCGATCACCAACAACCAGGCGGCGGGTCCCTTCACCAGCGACGCCAACGGCGCAGGCGTCTACAGCCAGGACGGCACGCTGACGGTCCGCGACAGCGTGATCGCGGGCAATCGCGCGACGGTCGCCAACGGGCGCTTCGCCGAGGGCGCTGGGATCATGGCCGACACCTTCTTCAGCCCTCCGGGCACCTGCGTGGCGCCCGCTCCGACATGTGCGCTCACCGTCGAGCGCAGCGTCGTGACCGGCAACGCCAGCACGGTCCGCTCCACGTTCCCGGTCTTCGGGGATGGCCAGTTGATCGACATGCTGGCCAACGCGGGTGGAATTCACGTCGGCGACGGCATCCCAACCAGCGTCGACGACACGGCGATAGTGGGTAACTCCGCTACGGCCACTGATCCCAACGGCGAGCCGAACGCGATCGACAGCGCGATGATCGTTGGCGACAGCCCGCTGACCATGCGGGATGTGTCGGTGTCGTTCAACCGCGCCTCGACGATGAACGCCACCTCGACGGACTTCGGCCCCAACGGAGACCCGCTCGAGCTCGACGGTCCCGGCCAGCTCACACGGCTCAGCCTGATCGGCAACGTCTCGAAGACGTCCAGCGCCGCCGGGTTTGCAGGAATCGTGGGCGGGGTT
>DASXCN010000538.1:0-3551 GCA_036491155.1 Solirubrobacteraceae bacterium
GTGGTGTCCTCGTCGATGACGACCAGTTCGATCCCGGCGATCTCGGCGAGGTCGCGGATCGCCTCGAGCTTGAGCGCCATCGTGAACACGCTGTGGTGCGAGCCCCCGGCCGTCAGCCACGCCTCCGCCGCCGTCGAGAGGTTGGGGCGCGGCTCCCACACCGCGCGCGCCACCGGCAGGCGGGGCAGCTCCTCGTCGGGCGCCACGACGTCCACCTCGTTGGCCACGAGGCGAAGCCGGCCGCCGACGTCGATCAGGCAGACCAGCAGCGCCTGGCCCGGCGGGGCGGTGAACACGAGGCGGACGGGATCCTCGCGACCGCCGATCGACAGCGGGTGGACCTCGCACGAGGGGCGCGCGGCGGCGATCGAGGGGCAGATCTCGAGCATGTGCGCGCCCAGCGTCTTGGCCTGGCCCGGGCCCAGGTGGTAGACGTAGTCCTCCATGAACGAGGTGCCGCCCGACAGCCCGTGCGCCATCACCTTGAGCGCGCGCAGGAGCACCGCGGTCTTCCAGTCTCCCTCGGCGCCGAACCCGTAGCCGTCGGCCATCAGCCGCTGCACCGCGATGCCTGGGAGCTGGCGCAGGCGGCCGAGATCCTCGAAGGTGTCGGTGAAGGCGCCGAAGCCGCCGTCCAGCAGGACCGACCGCAGGCCCACCTCGATCTGCGCCGCCTGCACCAGCGACTCACGGCGCGCGCCGTCGCTGCGCAGTTCGGCGACGAGGTCGTACTCGTCGTCGTAGCGTTCCAGTAGCTCCTCCACGGCCGCCTCGCGCGCGTGCTCCACCGCGTCAGACAGGCCCTCGACGCCGTACCCGTTGACGGTCGCGCCGAGGGTGATCTGAGCGCCGGTCTTGTCGCCCTCGGTGACCGCGACGTCGCGCATGTTGTCGCCGAAGCGGGCGACGCGCAACCGCTGGGCCTCCTGCCAGCCACACGCGGCCCGCACCCACGTCCCGATGCGCTCCTGCACCAGCCGGTCTGACCAGTGACCGACGACGGTCTTGCGCGACACTCCCATCCGGGTCTCGATGTAGGCGAACTCCCGATCCCCGTGCGCCGATTGGTTGAGGTTCATGTAGTCCATGTCGATCACCTCCCACGGCAGCTCACGGTCGAACTGCGTGTGGAAGTGCAGCAAGGGCTTGCGCAGCGCGTTGAGGCCGCCGATCCACATCCGCGCCGGAGAGAACGTGTGCATCCACGCGATCACCCCCACGCACTCGTCGTCGGCGCTGGCCTCCGCGAGCACGCGACGGATGGCGTCGGCGTCGGTCAGTGGCTCGCGGTCGACGATCGCCAGCGGGATCGCGGGGCTGTCATTGAGCGCTTCGGCGAGCTTGCGCGAGTGCTCGTGGACCTGCCGGATGGTCTCCTCGCCGTAGAGGTGCTGGCTCCCGGTGAGAAACCACACCGATCCTCTCGTCTCGTCGATCACGTGTGTCCTTCAGGGTTGGTGGGCGCGCGGGGCGATCGGCGGGCGCGCCGCCGTCCAGCGCCAAGCCGCCGCATCATATGCAACGACCCCGCATCGAAGCGCTTCGACCTAGGTCGCCGTGCCCGTGCCGGTGGCGGTGCCCGGCGGCGCCACCGCGGCCGCCAGCGCGGTGCCGTCGGGGGAACCCAGCCCGGTGCAGGCGTCCCAGCCCGGCCCGGCGGCGTAGGACCCGTTGCTGCCCGAGGTGATGTCGTGGAAGGAGCTTGTGCCCAGCAGCGGGTACAGGACGGGCTGTGCAAAGCCGAGGGGCGCGCCGAGCTGTTCATCCAGGCGCGCGACGAGTCCGGCCCACAGCGGCGCCACCGCGCTCGTGCCGCCGATCGTCTCGTCGGCGCCGTCGACGCGGATCACGTAGCCGGTCTGGGGGTCGGCGTCGCCGCAGACGTCGGGAACGCCGCGTCCCGGGGCGTGGGTGTCGACGTTCTCGGGCAGCTTGGCGTTGGCCTGATAGCTGGGCACGGGGAATTGGCGGCTGATGCCCCCGCCCGTGGCGCCGTCGCCCGGGTCGTTCCACACGACCTCTGACTCGATCGTCGCGCCCGAGGCCCGCAGCGAGGTCCCGCCACAGGCCAGCGCGTGCGGCGCCGAGGCGGGAAAGTCGACGTGCTGCTGTCCGTCGGTGACCGCGTCGGCGGAGCCGTTGTCCCCGGCGGCCACGGTGACGGTGATGCCCAGGCCGGCGCCCTCGGTGAGGATCTGCTCCATCTGGGTGCGGGCCTGCTGGCTCCAGGCATCCTCTGACTCGCCCCAGCTGATCGAGATCACCGACGGCGTGTGCGTGGAGTCGTGCACCGCGGTCGAGACGGCGTCGATGAAGCCCTGGTCGGTGTTGGGGGCGAAGTACACGACGATGGCCGCGTCCGGCGCGACGGCGCCCACCACCTCGATGTCGAGCATGACCTCGCCGTCGGCGTTCTGGTCGGTGCCCGGCGAGTTCTGCCCGCCGTCCACCGACATCGCGGTCACGCTGGGCGCGGGCAGGCCCAGCCCCTGGAAGTAGGTGCGCAGGTCGGTGGTGTCAAAGCCCCCGCCCAGCTCGACGATGCCGACGGTCTGGCCCTTGCCCGTCGCCCCCGACGGAAAGGCATAGGCCTCCGCCACCTGGACCGGGGTGAACGACGCCGCGGGATCCGCCTGCGCGTGGCGGCGGATGTGGGGGCGCGCCTGGGGCCTGTCGTCGATGCCGAACACACCGGTGACCACGTCCCCCAGCCCCGCTGGAACGGTGAGCGCGCCAGAACGGCCGCGGTAGTCGCCAAGGCCGTCCGCGGCCTGGTAGCGGCCCTCGATCGTCGCCTCGAAGGCGTCCATCGCCGACTGCAGCGGGCCCCGGAGGTGGACGGCGCGGCGCGTGGAGTCGAGGTCGGTGACGGTGAGCCCCGCATCGGCGGCGAAGCTCGCCACGGCCGCGATGTCCCCGTCCGCCGCCCCGTGCGCGTCGGCCCAGTCATCGCGGGCCACGAGCCGCCGTGCCGCCGGGGCGCGCGCAGACTCCGCGTCCACCCAGTCGACGGGCGCACGCGGGCGCACGTAGACGGTCAGCTCGACCTCGGCCTGTGGATCGGCGTCACCCAGCCGGGTGTCGCCGGGCCGCAGCCGGCGTTCGCTGCCCGGGACGGGAACGCGGTCTGACGCTGCCATTGACTTCCTCCCTGCCGGGGTCCGTGATGGAGGGGCGAGTCTACGCCCCGCCCACCTTGCCCAAGAACGTCATCAGGTTGCTGAAGAACACGTTGTGCGGGAAGGCGGCCGCCGGGTCGTTGTGGGCATAGCTGCCGTGACGGCTCACCAGCAGCAGGTGGCTGCGCGGAATGCGGCTCTGCTTGGCCAGCGCCGCCGCGCCGCTGGTGATGGCCGTGCCCCCGAAGGCGCCGAAGGCGTAGATGCGCAGCGACCGCGAGAGCTTGTGGCCCATGGTCGTGTCGACGTCCAGCACCTTCTGGGCCGGGTTGGCGTTGCCCTGATCCACCGCGCCCGTGTCGTCGGTGAGGCGCTGGGGGAAGTACCACTCGCTGCCGTCGACGTTGGTCATCCCCGCCCCGGCGAGCATGC
>DASXCN010000539.1:0-7334 GCA_036491155.1 Solirubrobacteraceae bacterium
CGACCCGTAGATCGCCGCCACCTCCGTCTGTCGGAGCGAGAGGCGGCTGGCCAGCGTGAATGCGCGATCGAGTTGTGACTCCATCGCGGTGCCGATCCGCGTCGGGCGTCGTGTCAGGAGAGGGAGCGGGCGGCGTGCCGCACGTGCCACACGCAGCCGAGCGCGCTGTACGCCTCGCAGGTGAGCGCGCAGGCGCGGCAGATATTCGAGCACCCAATCGCGTACACCCACCGCAACCGGAAAGGCATGCAGCCTCGCGTCGCTGTCAATCATTGTCCATTTGTCCGAGATGAAACGTGCGCCTCGCTCGGCGACGGCAAGCGCCGTTTCGGTCTTGCCGCTCTCTGACCATCCGCAGACCAAGAGTCCGCTGCCCTCCACTTCCACCGTGGCTCCGTGCACAGTAATTGCCCCGTGCTCGAGTGTACCAAGTTGGAGGAGGGGACGCACCAATTCTGACAGCGCCTCCCACAACGGAAAGTCAGGGTCATAGGCGAGCCTGACCGGCCCGTTCTCAGGGTACGTGCGGGGCAACTCAAAGCGGGAGTCGCCTCGTAACAGGTAACAGCTGTCGCCGTCCGATCCGGTGCGTCTCGCATCTCCCGCTGGCCCATGGACATCGTGGAGGCTGCGAGATACGATTCCGGTGTTGGGGCTAAGCACGATGTCGGCATGGGTCGGGATTGGCCCGACACTCGGCTCGTAAGGATCGAGCTGTGCGTCGAGTTGCCGCGCGATGTGCTCTCGCTCATCATCGATGGCGAGGCTCACCAGCCCGTGCAGATCAAAAATGCGTGCCACGTTTATGAGTAATTTCTCACCGTGTTGACCGAGGCTCAGCCCGTTGCGGCAAACCTATCGGGTAGACCGCGAACTGTGGTGGATCTTGCGGCGTCACCCGTGATCGCCGTGACCGCGCTGGCACTGAGCGTCGTCCTGCTCGCGACGGCCCACCTCACGTTGGACGGGTACGGATTGCTGCACAGCCTTCCATGGGGTTACTACCTCGGGCTGGCGGGTCTGCCGCTCGCCTCCGTGGTCGAATGGCGCCGCGAGCAGTCCCGGCCTGTGCTCGTCCTCGCCTACGTGTTCGCATTCCTTCTGTTGGTCTGGCTGACGCCATACGTTCTTGAGGGCACGCCGCGGTTCCGGACCTCATATCTCAGCTACGGATACGTCGACCCGGTCGCCCGAGGTCAGGGTCTGTTCCCCCGCTTATTCGTCTATCACAACTGGCCGCTGTTCTCGATCGCAATGGCGGCAGTGAAAAACGTCTTTGCGATGTCACCTCTGACGCTGATGGCGTTCTTCCCCACCGTCATCATGGTGCTGTATCTGGCGCCGCTGTCCGCGCTCCTGCTGATGGCGACCGACCGTCAATGGCCCGAACCCAAGGAGCGGTGGCGCACCGTGCGAGGGATCTTTGGCTCAGATGCTCGCTGGGTGGTGGGACTCTGGATCTTCGTCGTCTTCCAGTGGACCAACCAGGACTACTTCAGTCCGCAGGCCCTGGCGTTCTTGTTTTACCTCGGGTTGATGGTCGTCCTCGCCCACACGGCCCTGCGGCGCGACGGGACGTTCAATGCGATCAGCGGAGGTGCGACGGTCCTTCTGTTCACGCTGATCGTTGCGACGCACGTTCTCAGCGGGCTCATCGCGCTGTTCGTCATCGCCGGTCTGACATTGAGCAAGCAGCTCCGCCGACCGACGCTCCTTCTGCTGTGCCTGTTGGTTTTCGTCGCGTGGCAGGCGTATCCGGCGGCGCCTTTCTACCAATTCTACGGTCATCGGCTGCTGCAGACCGTGTTCGCCGCCGGCGACTTTCTGCAGACGAACGTCTCCGGACGCATCAGCGGAAGTGGCGAGCACCTGACGGTCAGCCGGGCGCGTGTGCTCGTGACGGCGATCGTCTTCGCGCTCGGATTGCTGGCGGTGGCCGCGAGCCTGTGGCCGGGGTCCCGGGACCGGTGGCGGAGGCCCCGCGTGCTGTGGCGTGCGCTTCCGCACGAGCAGCGCTTCGCCCTTGCCTGGCTGATCTCGACGGTGCTCGTAGGGCCGGTGTCGGTCTACGGCGGCGAGATGCTCATCCGCACCGAGCTGTTCAGCCTCCCCCCGCTCGCGATGATCGTCGCCGCGACGGCCAACCGCCGCCGGATCCTTGCGCTCGCCGGGGCCACATTGACGGTGATGGCGCCGCTTCACATCCTCACCCACTTCGGCAACGAGCTCTACGACTACGTTTCGCCGGGCGAGCTCGCCGGCTTCCGTTTCGTCGCCGATCGTCTGGCCCCGGCGAAGATCTACGGCGGCTTCCCGGGCGGCGGGTTCTTGAAGTCGGTGAGCCTGCGCTGGCGAAACAGCTCGGTCCCGGGGGGCAGCCACGTACCCAATGCCGTCGACTTCCTGCAGCCCAACGCACACAATTGGGGCCGTCAGCCAGGAGGCGTCTACGTGGTCTTCAGCCGCGGCGATATCGCCGCGGCGACGCTGTTCTACAACAAGCCGCACCTCATCTCTGACATGCAGCGCCTGGTCGCTCACGATCCGCGTTTCCGGCCGGTCTACCTCACGCCGGACTACTCCATCTACCGGTGGATCCCCCCGGCCGTGCGGCATCCGCAGGCGCGACGGGTCGGCTACGCCGCGGCAACCTCCACCGGCCGGGCCTCCGGCGGCGGAGGGACGACGGCCGGCGGCCGCGCGCGGAAGACCACGAGGCCCACGAAATAGCCTGCGGCAGCGACGCCCACTGAGCCGGCCAGCGCGGCGACGAGCCCGAACCCCTCCGCGATGTGACCGCCGGCGCCGCGCCGGAGCCCCGACCTCACGCGCGATGGCAGGGCCTCGCGGAGGTACGTACGCTCGGTATCGAGTGACCGCTGATCTCCGAGGCCGCGAACGAGCGCCTTGGAGATCCCCTCGAAGAAGCAGCGGCGCAACAGGTAGCTGATCGTCGCACGGGCACCAGGGACGTGATGGTCAATCTCGGCGCCTGCGACCAGGACGATCGCGGCGTTCGGTATCACGCGTGTGGCACGGATGCACAACTCCGTCTCCTCACAGCCGAGGGGAAGGCTGCCGAGACGGCCGATCGCGGGGTTGAACATGCCCGCGCGGCGGAACACGGTGGCACGGAATGCCATGTTGCAGCCCAGAGGATTGCGCACGGTGCCTGTTTCGGGAAGCCCTGTGTAGGAGCACCCCACGACCCACAGGAACTCGGGAGGGAACCATGACGGGGGTGGCTGCGCCCAGAGCGGTCGGGCATGGCCGCCGGACGCGATCACGGCGGGATCACGGAACGCGAGGAGCAGTCGCGCCAGCCATCGGTCGTGGGCGACGGCGTCATCGTCGATGAAGACGATGTAATCCCCGCGACTTCGGGCGATTGCCGTGTTGCGGGCCGAAGAGAGGCCGCGCGCATCGGGATTGGGGATGATCTCCACCGCCTTCGGAAGACGCGCACGAAGATCGGCCAGGAGGGCGTCGTTGTGGTCCACCACGACCACCATCTGAGCGGGCGGAGGCTCCTGGCCGAGCACCGAGTCGATGCACGCGATTGTCTGCTCGAGCCGGGCGGACGAAAACGCGCAGACCACCACCGTGGCGTCCGCCGCCGTGGGCCGGGTGCCCGTGTCCATGCTGTCAGTATGTGTATCCAATTGACCGCTCGCTCCGGACGGAGTGTTCACGGTTAGCGCTGCGTGTGCCCTCACGGGCATCCTATAGCATCGAGAGGCATGCTTCGAGCGCACCGGCACGCTGAGTGCCGCCTTCGTTGTGGCGCGTGGGCGATCATCGCGGCCGCCCTGATCGTTTTCATTGCCGGGTGCGGCGATGGCACCACATCACCGCGATCTCGATCGTCATCGCCCTCGGCCTCGCAGACGTCGACCGCCACCTCGGCAGCGGCAGGCGCTCTTCCGGGCCCGGCGTCCCGGATCGTTGTCATCGTGCTGGAGAACAAGGAGGACAACCAGGTCATCGGCCGCCCCGGAGCGCCATACCTCAACGCCCTTGCACGCCGCAGCGCGTTGGCGGCCAACTACTACGCGATCACCCACCCCTCGCTCCCCAACTACCTCGCGCTCACCAGTGGGTCGACGCTGGGCTTCAGCGGCAGTGACTGCGGGAGCTGCACGGTCTCTCACCGGAGCCTGGTCGACGAGCTCGACGCCGCAGGGATCTCCTGGAAGGTCTACGCGGAGGATATGCCCTCCGTATGTTCCACGACGGTCACCACGGGAGCCTACGTTCGCCGTCACAACCCGTTCCTCTACTACCGCGACGTGGCCGACAACCCGAAGCGATGCCAGTTCATCGTCCCGGGGACCGACCTGACCCGCGACCTCTCCAATCACGCGCTTCCTCGACTCGTATGGCTGGTGCCGAACATCTGTCATGACATGCACTCCTGCAGTGTCTACACGGGTGACGTCTACCTGCGATCGATCGTGCCGCGCCTGCTCTCTGAGCTCGGCCCGTCCGGGATCCTGTTCATCACATTCGACGAGGGCGATACCGACCGTGGATGCTGCGGCGTGGCCAAGGGTGGTCACATCGCCACGATGATCGCCGGTCCCGGTGCGCGCGCAGGCGTCACCTCGACGAGGCCCTACGATCATTACTCGCTCCTTCGCACCATCGAAGATCTATGGGGTCTACCCCGGCTCGGGGGCGCC
This sequence comes from Solirubrobacteraceae bacterium, assembly GCA_036491155.1. Lineage (GTDB taxonomy): Bacteria > Actinomycetota > Thermoleophilia > Solirubrobacterales > Solirubrobacteraceae > Palsa-465. Next base: position 4,683 of record DASXCN010000539.1, read on the forward strand.
GCGTTGCCGTCGACGCTCCCGATGACTGATCTGCTGCGCGTTCGGCTCATGGGTTAGCGCGTGTCGTGAGCCGTGCTGTGCGCCAAACGGAAGAGCGCCGACGGCATCTGGCGGGCCGCCGGCGCTCTTGCTGACGCAACGTCAGCGGCAGGGGCTGCCGCGGACGCCTCCTCCGGTGGGTACCGGATGAGCCCGATCCTCCTGGAGGCGCTCGTGGTGCTCCCTGTGTCCCGTGAACCCCGCCGGCACATCAGCGTCGCCGGCAGTAGGTGTGGAACACCGGCGACTGGCATGCAGCCGCCGGCGCTCCACGGCTCCCCTCCTACGCCCTCAGCGTGATCGACTTCGATGAGCTGATCGCGTGGCGGCCGGTCGGCGTGAACGCCCCGGTAGCGGTGAGCTGGATCTGGCGCGCCCCGCTCAGGAGGCGGCGACCCTGCGAGGTGAGCACGACCTTCGCGGTCGCCCGGCCGCTGGTGTGGTAAACCAGCGTGACCTCGGAGACCAGGGTCTTGCGCCCACGCTTGGGTGTGAAGTACCAGGCCACGACGAGGCGCCCGGATGATGGAGCGGCGAAGCCGAACGAGTACCCGGCGTGATTGAGCACGCCGCGGATCGTCCCTGCCTTCCCGTGGACCGAGAGCATCCGGCGCAGCAGCGCCCGGACCTTGGCGGCACTCACGGTCACGGAGCCACCCGAGCCGCCATTGTTGCCGGTGGTGCCGCCGCCGTTGGTGCCACCGCCGTTGGTGCCACCGCCGTTGCCACCGCCGCCGTTGCCACCGCCTGTGCCGGCCGGGGCCGTGGTGATGGCACCGGTCGCGTTGGAGCTCGCGGGACTGCTGCTGACCCCATTGCTGATTGCCGACTCCTGCACCCTGAGGGTGTGCCCGACGTCCGCGTGGTTGGGTGAGTAGGTCTGGGAGGTCGCGCCCGCGATGGCAGAGCAGTTGCCACCGGAGCCGTCGCAGTCCTGCCACTGGTAGGTGAAGCTCGCGGGCTTCTTGGGGATCCAGCCGCCGTGTGCCTCGGTGAGGGTCTTACCCTCCTGCGCGGCGCCTGTGATGGTCGGGACTCCGGTGTTGCCGGGAGTCACCACCGTGGTCGTGGTATGGGAGTGAACAGAGGTTGGGCCCGCCACGTTCGTGGCGGTCACGTACGCGACGAGGATGTGACCGAGGTCGATATCCTGCAGGGTGTACGTCGGGGAGTTGCTTGGCGTGCCGGGGAACGTCTGGCCGCAGTTGAGGCCAGCACCGTCGCACCGCCGCCACTGGTACGCGTAGGTGATCGGCAGCGTGCCGTCCCAGTTGCCCGACGTCGACGTCAGCGTCTGGCCATCCTGAGTCAGGCCGGAGATCGTCGGCGCGAGGCGGTCGAGCGGCGGTCCGTTCGCGACGAGTCCGGACGGTGCCGAACTGGCCGAGGCGCTGCTACCCGGAGAGCTGGTCGCCGTGACCATGAACACCAGGTAATGCCCTACGTCGCCCTGGTCGATCTTGTAGGTCGTGTTGGTCGAAGGCGTCCCCGCGGCCGGCGAACACACGGTGGCCGTGGCGTCACAGTCCTCCCACTGCACTTTGAAGAAGCTTGCTCCGGTCCACGTACCCTTGACACCCAGGATCGCGCGGCCGACCTGTGGGTTGGTGACCTCGCTCTGCGAAGTCGGCGGCGGCGGTGACTGCATCGTGGGTGGCGAGGTATTGACCGGCGGCGGCAGCGGCGTCGCCAATGGCGCCGCTCCTGCGGTGGTGGTAACGGCTGCGGCGGCCAGAACGCCGAGAGCCGGTCCGACTAGCCGTCGTGCCAGATGGTGATGATTACGATTCATTGATACTGCCCCCTATGGCGTGTGGTACTTGCGTCATTGATCTAGCCCCTTTTTGTTGGTGACTGCGGCCCTGTTGGAGTGAGTGATTACATGCCTACTACCTTGGCGAGTCTCACCGCGCTGAGCAGCAGCGCGAGCACCATGGCCCACGCGGCGAACGGTGCGAGAGATCTCGCGATGGAGGGGAAGCGTCCGGTGCCTGCCCCTTTCCCTACTTCGAGGGGAACCGCGACGGCCAGCGTCGCCACGATGATTGGGAGGAGATGCCCGTCGTAGGCGGCGTGACATGCCTGGAAGAGCAACCAAGCGAGTGCTGCGGCCCCGAGTCCGAGCAGTGCCGGAAGGGCGATCAGCCATGCAACCATGCCACCGACCAGGAGGCGGCGGGTGGGCGACGGCGCGGGCACACGGCGGTCCAGCAGGCCGCGCCACAGGCCGATGTAGTTGCCCACGGCAAAACCAGCGAAGTATGGCCAGGCGCGCAACGCCCGGTCCGCGCCACGGATCAGTCCGAGCCCGGCGGCGGCGAACGGAATGATCATCGCGCTGACCAGTGCGGCGCGACCATGCTTGCGCACCATGCGGCCCAGTCCGGCACCGTCGGCAAGCCACTGGTTGCCGGCGAACGCGAACCCATTGCCGAACCGATGCTGACCGATCATCGTCTCGGAGACTCCGAGCGGGAATCCGGCCGAGGTCAGCCGGATCCGAAGGTCGATGTCCTCGCCCGATTGAAGGTCGGCATCGAGCGGATTGGCCAGGAGAACGTCACGGGATACGAGGCTGGCGCAGACCCCGAACCACCCTCGGCTCTTTCCCGC
>DASXCN010000540.1:0-5532 GCA_036491155.1 Solirubrobacteraceae bacterium
CGCGCGCCTTGCGCGAGGGGTGCAGCATGTTCCAGCGCTCGACGTCCAGGCCGTCGCGGCGCAGCTCGGAGAACGACGTCACGCTCCACACGTCCGAGAGCACGCCGAAGTCCTGTTCCAACAGATCCGCGGCGGCGATCACCTCGCGCAGGATGGTCCCCGAGCCCAGCAGCTGCACCACGGGCTTGCGCGAGCGCTTGCTCGCCTCGCGCAGCGGATACATCCCGCGCAGGATGCCCTCCTCGGCGCCCTCGGGCATCGCGGGGTGCGGGTAGTTCTCGTTCATGAGGGTGACGTAGTAGAAGACGTCCTCCTGCTCCTGCGCCATGCGGCGCAGGCCGTCCTGGATGATCACGGCCAGCTCGGACCCGTACGCGGGGTCATAGGCGCGGCAGTTGGGGACCACGGAGAAGAGCAGGTGGCTGTGGCCGTCCTCGTGCTGCAGGCCCTCGCCGTTGAGCGTGGTGCGCCCCGCGGTGCCGCCGAGCATGAAGCCCCGGGTGCGGCAGTCGCCGGCGGCCCACACGAGGTCGCCCACGCGCTGGTAGCCGAACATCGAGTAGTAGATGTAGAACGGCACCATCGGCACGTCGTGGGCGCTGTAGGACGTCCCGGCGGCGATGAACGAGGAGATCGAGCCCGCCTCGGTGATGCCCTCCTCGAGGATCTGTCCGTGGACGTCCTCCTTGTAGAACATGAGCTGCTCTGAGTCCTGGGGGCTGTAGCGCTGGCCGAAGGGGGAGTAGATCCCCACCTGGCGGAACAGGCCCTCCATCCCGAAGGTGCGCGACTCGTCGGGGACGATGGGGACGATGTGGCGCCCCATCTCCTTATCGCGCAGCAGCGCGGCGAGGATGCGCACGAAGGACATCGTGGTCGAGATCTCGCGGTCGCCGGTGCCCTCCAGCTGGGATTTGAACGTCTCCAGCGGCGGCACCGCCAGCGGCTTGGACTTCATGCGACGGACCGGCAGCGACCCGCCCAGCTCTTCCCGGCGCTCGCGCAGGAACTGCATCTCGGGCGAGTCGGCCGGCGGCTTGTAGTACTCGGCGTCGTGGACCTGCTGGTCGGTGAGGGGCAGCTCGAAGCGGTCGCGGAAGGCGAGCAGGGCCGCCTCGGTCATCTTCTTGGCCTGGTGGGTGATCATCTGGCCCTCGCCCGAGACCCCCATGCCGTAGCCCTTGATCGTCTTGGCCAGGATGACCGTCGGCTGGCCGGTGTGGCGCACGGCGGCGTGGTAGGCCGCATAGACCTTCTGCTGGTCGTGGCCGCCGCGGTTGAGCAGCCAGATCTCGTCGTCTGACATGTGCTTGACGCGCTCCAGCAGGCGCGGGTCGCGTCCGAAGAACTTCTCGCGCACGAAGGCGCCGTCGCGCGACTTGAACGTCTGGTAGTCGCCGTCGACGCAGTCCTCCATCACCTTGACCAGGGCCCCGTCAACGTCGGCCTCCAGGAGCGGATCCCAGCGCGAGCCCCAGATGACCTTGATGACGTTCCAGCCGGCGCCGCGGAAGTCTGACTCCAGCTCCTGGATGATCTTGCCGTTGCCGCGCACCGGCCCGTCGAGGCGCTGCAGGTTGCAGTTGACCACCCAGATGAGGTTGTCCAGCTGCTCGCGCCCGGCCAGCGCGGTCGCGCCCATCGACTCAGGTTCGTCCATCTCGCCGTCGCCGAGGAAGGCCCACACCTTGCGCGGTTCGGTCTCGGCCATCCCGCGGGCCTGCAGGTACTTCATGAAGCGCGCCTGGTAGATGGAGGTGATCGCCCCGATGCCCAGCGACACCGTGGGGAACTGCCAGAACTCGGGCATCAGCCACGGATGCGGGTAGGAGCTCAGTCCGCCCGCGACCGAAACCTCCTGGCGGAAGCCGTCGAGCTGCGCCTCGGTCAGGCGCCCCTCCAGGTACGCGCGCGCGTAGTTGCCCGGCGAGGAGTGACCCTGGAAGTACACGAGATCGCCACCGTGAGAATCAGACCCGCCCACCCCGTGCCAGAAGTGGTTGAAGCCGACTTCCATGAGCGTGGCCAGCGACTGGTAGGTGGCGATGTGGCCGCCGAGCTCGGAGGAGATCTTGTTGGCGCGCAGGACCATGCAGATCGAGTTCCAGCGGACGATGGACCGCAGTCGCCGCTCGACCTTGAAGGCTTCGTCACCGCCGGGAAACGGCGGCTCGAGTGACCGCGGGATGGTGTTGACGTACGCGGTGTTGAGGCTGGCGATCGGGCCGGTGCCGGCGTGCTGGGCGCGCTCGATAACGCGTGTGAGCAGCTCTCGGGCGCGGTCAGGTCCGTCGTGCGAGACGACCGCGTCCAGCGCCTCGAGCCACTCGGTGGTCTCTACCGCGTCGGGATCGACGGCGTCCGGCTCGGCTCCGCTGCCATTCGTGCTCGGTGTCTGTGTCTGGACTCGATCAGTCATGGCCTGTGGGCAGTAGGGGGCAGGCGTTCGACTATACCTCCGCCTTCGCCCGCTTACGGGCACGGCCTGGCAGGCCGGTTTGGCGTAGCGTGGGCGGCATGAGCTTGCGCAAGGTGGAGGGCCTGCCGGGCGCCCCGTGGGAGCGCCCGCTGGCCGGGATTCTCGACCGGATAACGGTGCAATCGGAGGTGCTGGAGGAGAACCCCCTGGGCGATCCCGCACGGCGGCCGCTGTACGTGTACCGCTCCCCGGGAGCGATCGCGCCGGGCCGGGAGCGGTTCCCGACGATCTACGTGCTCCAGGGCTACTCCGGTCAGGTGGACATGTGGGTCGGGCGCACGGCGTTTGAGCCCACCAATGTCGAGCGGATCGACGACATGTTCGCCGCCGGGGAGTGCCCGGACGCGATCGTGGTCTTCGTGGACGCGTGGACGTCGCTTGGCGGCTCGCAGTTCCTCAACTCGACAAGCACCGGCCGCTACCTGGACTACCTGTGTGACGAGATCGTCCCCTTCGTCGACGAGCGGTACCCCACCATGCCCGGCCGCGACCACCGCGGCGTGGCGGGCAAGTCCTCGGGCGGCTACGGGGCGATGGTGGTGCCGATGCTGCGCCCCGACGTCTTCGGGGCCCTGGCCTCCCACGCCGGCGACTCGCTGTTCGAGTACTGCTACCTCCCCGAGTTCCCGGCGATCGTGCGCAAGCTGCGCGACGACTTCGGCGGCTCCTATGACGCGCTGTTGAGCAAGATGCGCGCCGGGCCGACCTTCGATTGGGGACGCTTCGGCGATGCCTTCTCGATGTACGCGTACGCGTGTGCCTACACGCCCGACCCCGATCACCCCGGCAAGCCGCTGTTGCCCTTCGATCCGGCCACGGGCCGCCTGGACGACGCGATCTGGCGGCGGTGGCTGGCCCTGGACCCCGTCCGCATGGCCGAGCCCTACGCCGACGCCCTGCGCAGCCTGCGCCGCATCCACCTCGACGCCGGCCGCCAGGACGAGTTCTTCCTCGACCTCGGAGCGCAGGCGTTCGCCGGCGAGCTCACGCGGCTGGGGATCGGGCACACGCTCGAGCTGTTCGACGGCAAGCACGGTGGGATCTCCTACCGGTACCCTGGCGCGATCCGGCAGCTCGTGCTGTCGCTTCGCGAGCCGTGACCGCCACCGCACCCACCGACATCGCCTTCGCCGGCCCCGCGGCACTGGCCGCCATGGTCCGGGCCGGGCAGACGTCTGCGCGCGAACTGGTGGAGCTCTACCTGCGCCGCATCGAGGCCCTCGATCCCCAGCTCAACGCGTTCCGCGTGCTACGCGCGGAGCAGGCCCTGGCCGAGGCCGACCAGGTGCAGATCGGGCCCGACCCACTGCCGCTGGCCGGCGTCCCCATCGCCGTCAAGGACGACATCGACTTGGCCGGCGAGGTGGCCACGCGTGGCTCGCGAAGCTTCGGGCCCCCGGCGAGCGTGGACGCCGAGCCGATCCGGCGCCTGCGGGCGGCGGGCGCGATCCCTATCGGCGTCACCAATGTGCCCGAGCTCATGATCTTCCCGTGGACGGCAACGACGGCCAACGGCGTGACGCGCAACCCGTGGGATCCCGCGCGCACCACGGGCGGCTCGTCGGGCGGCTCGGCCGCGGCGGTCGCGGCCGGCCTGGTGGCAGCGGCCACCGCGTCTGACGGCGGAGGCTCGATTCGGATCCCGGCGGCGGCGTGCGGGCTGGTGGGGATGAAGCCGACCCGCGGCCGGGTCCCCAGCGGTGGCGGCTGGTTGGGGCTCTCCACCTACGGCGCGCTGGCGCGAACCGTCGCCGACAGCGCGCTGCTGCTGGACGTCATGCACGGCCCGGCGCCGACTGACCCCCACCAGGCTCCGGCGTTCAGCGGGAGCTATGCCGACGCTGCCGCCACCCCGCCTCCGCGGTTGCGGATCGCGCTGTCGCGCAAGCTGCCGCCGGGGCTCGTGGGTCGCGTGTCGGGCGATCAGCGCGGCGCCTGGGAGCGCACCGGCGCGCTGCTGAGTGCGCTCGGCCACGATGTCGTCCCGCGCGACCCGGCGTATCGGATGGCCCAGCTCGAGTTCGTCCAGACGTGGCTGCGCGGCATCTACGAGGAATCACTCAGGGTTCCGGACCGCACGATGATGGAGCGCAGCACGCGCCAGATGGCGGCGATGGGTCGGTACCTGGTGCCGCCGCGCCGCCGCGAGGCGATCCTGGCCGCGCGCACTCGGACCACCGCGCGCATCACCGCGCTGTGGGAGGAGTTCGACGTGCTCCTGCTGCCGGCGCTGGCCAAGACCGCCATCGCCGCCGAGGGCGGCTACGGGAAGTCGGCGGTCGCCGCGGTCGACATCTCGGGGCGGTTCGCTCCGTTCACCCCGGTGTTCAACATCACCGGCCAGCCCGCGATCTCGATTCCGGCCGGCATCGCTGCGGACGGACTGCCACTCGCGGTCCAGCTCGTCGGTAGGGTGGGCGCCGAGGACACGCTGTACTCGCTCGCCGCCCAGATCGAAGAGGCGGCGCCGTGGGCCCAGCGCCGCCCCACCGTGTCATGACCCGCGCCATCCGCCTCTCGTTCGCCCTGGTCGCGTTCGCCGTGGTGGGTCTCGCCGCGGCCGGCGCCGGAGCGGCCTCGGCGCGGACCGTGTGGCTGTGCAAGCCCGGACAGTCGCCTGACCCGTGCAACCCGGGCCTGGCCACGACGGTGTTCTCGCCCACGCTGCACAAGGTTGGGGTCACCCACCCCAAGCCCGACAAGAAGCCTGGGATCGACTGCTTCTACGTCTATCCCACGGTCTCCGATCAGAAGACGACGCTCGCCAACCTGCACGTCGATCCCGAGGAGCGCTCGATCGCGCTCTACCAGGCCGCCCGCTACTCGCAGTACTGCCGAGTCTTCGCGCCGATGTACAGGCAGGTCACGGTGACCGCGCTTGACTCCGGCACCCAGGAGACGCCGCAGCAGCTCGCCACTCCGGTCAGCGACGTGCGCGCCGCCTTTGCCACCTACCTGCGCAAGTACAACCACGGGCGCGGGTTCGTCCTCATCGGTCACTCGCAGGGCTCGTTCGTGCTGGAGCAGCTCATCGCCAAGGACGTGGACAAAAA
>DASXCN010000541.1:0-2189 GCA_036491155.1 Solirubrobacteraceae bacterium
GTGGGCCTCCAGCCACTCGAGTGACTCGATGTCGAGATGATTGGTTGGCTCATCCAGGAGCAGCAGGTCAGGCGCTCCCGCCAGGGCACGACCGAGGGAGGCGCGCGTGAGCTCACCCCCGGAGAAGGTGTCCAGAGACCGGTCCAGGTCGGCGTCGTCGCGAAAGCCCAGCCCGTGCAGCGTGGCCAGCGCGCGGTCGCGCCAGGCGTAGCCACCGGCGTGTTCGAGCGCCGCCTGGGCCTCGGCGTAGCGGCCCAACGTCGCTTCGTCGTGGGCGCCCTGGGCCATCGCCTCCTCCAGCGAGGTCAGCTCGCCCTCGATCGCCACCAACTCGGGCGCCCCCGAGAGGATGTAGTCGCGCAGGCTCAGCGCGCGGTCACGGGGCGGGCGCTGGTCGTGGAGCTTGACCTTGGCCCCCTTGCTGAAGACCAACTCGCCGAAGTCCACCGAGGCCTCGCCGGCCAGCATCCGCAGCAGCGTGGTCTTGCCGGCGCCGTTGCGGCCCGACAGGGTCATGCGGTCGCGGCGCTCGAGCTTGAACGAGATCCCCCGCAGCAGCGGCTCTCCCGCGATGTCCTTGCCCAGGTCAGATGCGATGACGACGGCCATGAGGCTGATGGTAGGAGGCGGGTGGGCGGGGGCGGGGGCGCGGGTAGCATGGCCCGATGCCCCGGTCGCGCCGCCCGGCCTACGCCCCTGTCCCCCCGCGCGAGATGCTCCCCGCCCGGACGGTCCTCGTCCCGGAGCGCGGCGAGTTCTTCCTGCGCGACAGTGGCGAGACCGACCCGCCGCGGCCCACCGTGATGCTGCTGCACGGGTGGATGGTCACCGCGGACCTCAACTGGCACGGCGCCTACGACGCGCTGGTGCAGGCCGGCTACCGCGTGCTGGCGATCGACCATCGCGGTCACGGCCGCGGCCTGCGCGCCATGGCCCCGTTTCGCTTGGCGGACTGCGCCGCCGACGCCGCCGGCGTGCTGCGTGAGCTCGGCGTCGCTCCGGCGGTCGTCGCCGGCTACTCGATGGGCGGCGTCATCGCCCAGCTCATGGCCCGCGATCATCCCGACGTGATGAGCGGGCTGGTGCTCAGTGGCACCTGCCAGCACTTCCAGGACCCCGAGACCCGCCGGGTGTGGAAGTGGATGGGCGTTGTCGGGGTGAGCCTCGGCCTGGCGCCGCGGCAGTTCTACCGGACGTGGTTTCGCGGCGCCAAGATCCGTCTCAACGAGGGCACGGCCTGGTGGCTGTCTGAGCTCATGCGCCACGAAGCCCGCGACGTCGCCGAGGCCGGCCGGGAGCTGGGCCGCTTTGACTCGCGCCCGTGGCTCGCCTCGCTGACGCGACCACCCGCCGCGCTGGTCCTCACCGGACGCGATCAGATGGTCTCGCCCTCCAAGCAACGCGAGCTCGCGCAAGCGGCTGCCGCCACCGTGTTCGAGGTGCCCATCGACCACCTCGAGGTCACCGACCGGGCAGACGTCTACAACCCGGCTCTCATCTCGGCCGTGGCGGCGGTCCTGGCGCCCCAGCGCGTCCCCGTCGCCTGACCGCGCGAGGCGGTACGCTTCTGGCCAATGCGGCGTGCTCGCTTCATGGTTGCCCTGGCCCTGTTCCTGGGCGTGTTGCTGACCTTCGCGCCGGCGGCCTTCGCCCACGCCAACGGCGGTCAGGGCTGGTTCGGGGAGACCGATGACCTGCAGGTCACCGACGTGATGTTCGCCGTGATCGTGTTCTTCCCGGCGCTCATCGCGGTCTTCTCGATCATCCAGTGGCGCCTGGACAAGCGCAAGCACGCCCGCGAGGACGCGGTCCGGGCCCGCGAGTCCAGCGCGGACTGGCGCGGCGGCTGGTAGCAGCCCGTCGCGCTCAGCAGTTGAGCGCGGACAGCGGGACTTGGGTGAGGCGGCGCTGGAGCGCACGGCTGGGCAGCTTGAGCGCACACCATGCCCGCGCGCCACGGCGCAACAGCTTCCACGGGCCGTCGTACTGGATCTCGTGCGACATCACCAGCGAGCCGTCGGGGAGCACGGTCAGATTGCCGTTGCCGCCCCGCGGGGGCAGCACCACGTCGGACCAGGTCAGGCCACCGTCGGTGGTGCGCAGCACCGGATAGGTGGAGCTCGAGTCGACCAGGAGCTCCGAGCGCGCTGACAGAGCCACGAGCGTCGCCTGGCCGCAGGCCTGTGTGA
>DASXCN010000542.1:0-2501 GCA_036491155.1 Solirubrobacteraceae bacterium
AGCGGTCTGAACCCGGCGATCTTCATCAGGACCTCGGCGATCTGGTCCTTTGAGTGCTCGGGATGTGCGAGCCACCAGCCGGCGAGGGATTCACCGGCGCCGGTGAAGGCGTGAGCAAAGGGTTCGTCGTCGAAGATCGAGTTGAGCATGCTGGCGATGCCCTCCCGTAGCTGGGAGACCTCGGCGGCCAACGAGCCGCCCTGCGCAAGCATTTCCCTCTGCAGGACGGCCCAGCCTGAGCCGTGCTCCTCGACGTAGGTCAGGAAAGCCAGGATTCCGGCGTGCAGGCGCTCGGGGGCCGGACCGTCGGGTGATGCGGCCTCGCGCATACTCTGCATGAGCAAGCGGCCGGAGCGCATGACGTAGGCGACGTACAGCCCGTGCTTGGAGCCGAAGTAGTTGTAGAGCATCGGCTTGGAGATCCCCGCTGCTTCGGCGATCGCTTCCATCGAGGTGTCGTGGAAGCCGTGGCCGGCGAATGCGTCGCCGGCGGCCCTCAGCATCTCCTGCTCGCGCTCGGCGCGTGGCATCCGGCGGGGGGTGTGGGTCGAGGCCGACGGCATCAAGGGCGTTACCGCTATGTTACCCGGGGGTAAGGTTACCCGTCAGTAACCAACCTGAGGATAGGACGGCGATAGCGCGTATGAGCCACGAGATGGTCGATCACAAGCAAGGGACCGCCGAATCATGAGCTTCTCCCTGGAGTTGACCGCTGAGCAGATCGCGCTCAGGGACAAGGCCCACGCCTTCGCGCGCGACGTCATCCGGCCGGTCGCCGCCGAGTACGACCGAGCGCAGGAGTTTCCCTGGCCCGTGCTCGACGAGGCAGCACGAGAGGGGCTGTACGGCTGGGAGCTCTACGCGCAGCTGTCGACAGACCCGACCGGGCTGTCGCTGCCGATCCTCATGGAGGAGCTGTTCTGGGGATGCTCCGGCATCGGCCTGTCGATCGTGATGCCGGCGCTCGCCCTCGCGGCGATCCGTCAGGCCGCGACGAACGAGCAGCTGGCCCGGTGGGCGCCCGAATGCTTCGGCTCTCCGGGCGCCATCAAACTCGCCGCGTTGGCGGTCACTGAGCCCAGCGGCGGCAGCGACATCCGCTCGATTCAGACCCAGGCCCGCAGAGACGGAGATGACTGGGTGATCGACGGACACAAGGTGTTCATCGGCAACGGCGGGATCGCCGACGTCCACGTTGTCGTCGCGACCGTCGACCCGGAAGCGGGACATCGTGGCCAGGGCGTCTTCATCGTGCCCAAGGGAACGCCCGGCCTCTCGATGCTGCGCAAACTGGACAAGCTCGGCTGCCGCGCCTCGCACACCGGCGAGATCCTCCTGACCGATTGCCGCGTGCCCGACGATCATCTGTTGGGTGGCCGCCAGCGACTCGAGGAGCGAATCGCCAAAGGCCGCGCATCCGAGCAAGGGCGAAAGCCCATCGCCCCAGCGGAGGAGGGCGGACCGGCGGCAGCAGTGCAGCGCCGCAGCTCGGCAGCCCTGGGGGCATTTGAACGAACCCGGCCGATGGTCGCCGCACAAGCGATCGGCATCGCGCGTGCCGCTCTGGAGTTCGCTCGCGACTACGCGGTCGGGCGCGAGGCGTTCGGGCAGCCGATCATCGAGAACCAGGGCGTGGCGTTCCCGCTGGCGGACCTCGCCGCCGACATCGACGCGGCGCGGCTGTTGACGTGGCGAGCGGCGTGGATGGCCGCCCAGCGCCATCCGTTTGACAACGCGGAGGGGTCGATGTCCAAGCTCAAGGCATCTGAAGTTGCGGTGCGCGCCTGCGAACAGTCAATCCAGACGATGGGCGGCTGGGGTTACATCAAGGACTTCCCCGTGGAGAAGTGGTACCGCGACGCCAAGCTCTACACCATCTTCGAGGGGACCAGCGAGATCCAACGCATGGTCATCGGCCGAGCCCTGCGCGCCCGCGCCAGCACAGAGCCACTGGATCAGCGGATGCGTCACCCCCGCTGACGCCGGCCCCGATCACCTTCGGAGATGTCGTCGGCGCGGGTCGCGATCGCCTAGTGCTGATCCTGGCGGACCAGCCATTCGTCGGCCAACAGCGCGTAGCCCAGGCCGTCGAGCCACTCGCCCGATCGGTGCAGTGAGTCACGGATGGTGTGCTGCTCGCGGCGCATGCCGACTCGCTCGGCCAGCCGCCATGACGCCACGTTGTCCGCAAAGCAGTCGGCCCTGACCCGACGCAGGCCGAGATCCTGAAAGCAGATCCGGATGAGCTCGCTGACAGCCTCGGTGGCATACCCCTGCCCGTCATGCTCCGGGCTCACGCACCAGCCAAGCTCGGCCTGCACCCTTCGCGCTTGATCCTTCACCTCGGCCTGGGCCCAAGCATCCTCGATGGCCAGCATCAGGTCACCGATGACCGCGCCGTCGAGCTCGATGACCAGGGTCGTGGCCAACCGGTCGGGATCCTCAAACCTCCTCCGGTACTCCTCCCAGCCTGACGAGCAGCTGGTTATCCACCGCGCGAC
>DASXCN010000543.1:0-1519 GCA_036491155.1 Solirubrobacteraceae bacterium
GCGATCGGATCCGAGACGCGACGGCTGAGCAGGATGATCGTTCCCACGACCAAAGCTTGAAACACGAACGCGGCCCGCCAACTGATCGCCGAAGTGATGAGACCGCCGATCAATGGTCCGGCTGCGGCGCCGATGCCGCCCAACCCACTGATCACGCCAAAGGCTCTCGCCCGAGATTGCAGCGACGTGAACGCCATCGTCGTGAGGATGTAGACGGGCGGGATCAAGAAGGCGGTGCCCACACCCTCAAACACCGAGTTGCCGAGAATCAGGACGCCGAGCGTCGGCGCGATCGCGCTCACCACCGCGCCGATCCCGTACAGCATCAGGCCCCCGATAAAGCACCGCTTGCGGCCCCAGCGATCGGTCAATTTGCTGCAAGGGATCATCAGGACCGCCATGATCACCAGGAACAACGTGATTGTCGTCTGCACGCCCTTCACATCGGTGTGCAAGTCGTGACTGATGTCGTTGATCATCACGTTCATGTTCGAGCCGGCGAAGCTGCAGATGAACTGAGCAAGAGCCAGCGGAGCGATGAACGCCCGCGGAGATGTCACCCAACTCGCCGTCGCCGCGCCTTGCTGGGGTGGCGTCGCGCTCACGTCACCTCGACTCCCGGAGCGCGCCGGGTAGCCGGTTCATCGGACACTGCGATCGCGATCAGATCGTTCATCCGGCTCCTCCTTGGCCCGGCGTCTGTGGCCACCGGTCGCCGTTTCCGGCCCGCTGGAACGCGGTTTGGAACCTAAGCTTGCGCCGGCTTCGGCCAGCGATCATCACCCGAATTGGATGAGCGGCTCCAACGCCGCGCTCGCTTGCCGCAGGCCGCGAAAAGACTCCCGCGGCTCGCACGCGTTGACTGCGGTTGCGCATCTCGCCCAGGCACGCAAAGGTCGTCGACCCCGGCGCGATACCCCACCCTGCCGGATATGGCCACCAACCCCGGCTTAGGCATGAAAAAAGCCCCTCCAGGGCAGGCAAATTGGGGCGGCTTCTCTGGACGCGGCGGACAGGCTGGAGTGGATCGATGTTGCCCCGCTGGTGCCACGCCACGGCCTTATGGCGGCCGGCCTCGCCCAATTCTCGTGCTGCGCTGGGGACGTCCATGCGGTGCATTCGGTTTACGCCGAGGCGGCCTGCGTCACGCTCGTGCCGGCCGACCGTGCATCCCGGACTTGTTCCCCCGTACGCTCGTCGCATGAGTCGCTACGGAAAGCGCGCCGACATGATCGTGCACGAAGAAGAGCCATTCAACGCCGAGACCGGGCTCGCGGCGCTGGCGGGGGATGTGCTGACGGCCACGGACGCCTTCTACGTGCGTGGGCATGGCGCGGTGCCGGAGATCGACCAAGCGGCGTGGCGGCTACGCGTGCACGGCGCCGTCGAGCGAGACTTGGACCTCTCCCTGGAGACCTTGCGTGAGGCGCTGCGCGAGCGTGAGGTGACCGCGACACTGCAGTGCGCCGGCAACCGGCGCGCCGGCCTTATCGCCATCCGCGACATTCCCGGCGAGGCG
>DASXCN010000544.1:0-3319 GCA_036491155.1 Solirubrobacteraceae bacterium
AGCAGGTAGAACGGGCTGAATGCGGGCTGCGTCACGTCGCCGGGATGCCCGAGGACGTAGGCGCTCTGGCCCAGGTAGGAGAGGAGCACCGCGGGAAGCACGATGGAGAACCAGGTGGCGCGGATCGGTCCGGCGCCGAAGTGGCCGCGGTCGGCGTACAGAGCCTCGGCCCCCGTCACGCACAAGACGACCCCGCCGAGGGTCAGCCAGCCGTCGACGCCGTGATCAAAGAGGAAGCGGATCCCCCAGGTGGGTGACAACGCCTTGACGACGCCGGGATGCCCGATGACCTCGTGCAAGCCGAGAGCGGCGATGATGACAAACCAGACCAGGATCACCGGGCCGAACATCCAGCCCACCGCGCCCGTCCCGTAGCGCTGCACCGCGAACAGGGCGACGAGGATCGCCAGCGAGATCGGGATGACGAGATGCGAGAGGCTCGGCGTGGCCACCTTGAGGCCCTCGACCGCGGAGGTGACGCTGATCGCTGGGGTGATCATGCCGTCGCCAAAGAACAGCCCGGCGCCGAGCAGTCCCAGCGTCACCAAGGCGGCCGCCCGCGGCACCTTGCGGCGCTGGATGAGCGCGCTCAGCGCCATGATCCCGCCGTCGCCCCGGTTGTGGGCGCGCATGATGAACCCGGCGTACTTGATCGAGACCTCGATGATCAGCGCCCAGAAGATGAGCGAGGAGATGCCGTACACGCCGGCCACCGTGGGGTGGGCGGCGTTGGAGTGCTGGGTGAAGATCGCCTGCTCGGTGTAGAGCGGGCTCGTTCCCAGGTCGCCGAAGACGATCCCGAGGGCGCCCAGGGCCAGGATCGCCTTGCCAGCGTGGGCAATGACATCGCGCTCGTCGTCAGAGGCGGCACGGATCGCCGCCGACGGGGTGGTGTCCTTCTGCCTCGGCGCCTCGGTCACCGGCCAGTAGCCGAGCTTGTGCGCCGCCTCGTTGAAGTTGCGCTTGACCCCGGTCTTGGGCCCGTTGCCCGTCGGCGGGGCGCCCGCGCCGTCCCCGTCGGCGAGCGGGGCTTCGGTCTTGTGGGCCCCCTCCGAGAGGGCGCGCCGACCGTTGGCAGGAGTTACGCCTCTCCCGGTGCCGCGCTCAGGGCCGGCCATGAATTGTGCCCCTAGGGGTTATCCGCACTTGAAACATCCACGATAGCGGCACCTTTGTGCGTCGCCTCATGGCCGGGCGCAGAGATCCCGCGGAGGGTGATCGTCACGCCTTGGCATCCTTTCCGCAACCACACCTTAACTCACCCCGCGAAGCGGTAGCCGACCCCGGGATCGGTCCGGATGTAGCGGTGCCCGCTGGGCTCTCCCTCGGCGCCCGCGGGTTCGATCTTGCGTCGCAGGTTGGCGATGTGGGCGCGCAGGACCTGGGTGTCGTCGGCGTAGCCCGCCCCCCACACCGTGGTCAGGATCTCGCGGTGGGTGATCAGCCGCCCGCGGTTGCGGGCCAGTAGCCGCAACAGGTCGAACTCGGTGGGGGTGAGGTGGACCTCCTCGCCGACCAGGGTGACCACGCGCGAGCCGAGATCCACGGTGAGGTCCCCCGAGGTGATCACGGTCTCCTCACGCTCGGGGCCGACCCGCCGCAGGCTCGCCTGCAGCCGGGCGATGAGCTCCCGGGGGCCGAACGGCTTGGTCACGTAGTCATCGGCGCCGGCCGCCAGGGCCCGGACCTTGGCGTCCTCCTCACCGACCGCCGAGAGCAGGATGATCGGCATGTCGGTCCACTCGCGCAGGCGGCGACACAACTCCACGCCGTCGATATCGGGCAGAACGAGGTCGAGGATGGCGGCCGCGGGCCGCGACACCGCCGCCACGTCGAGCGCCTCCTCTCCGGTGCTGGCCGGCAGGGCCTCGTAGCCGTTGTCGCGCAGGATCACCCGCAGCGCGCGAAGGATCTGCTGTTCGTCGTCACAGACGAGGATCTGCGGCCGTCCGCTCTTTGAGGAGGTGCTCACGGGTCAGCCCTTGCCCGCGCCCGCCGTGACCTCGGCGGCCTCGCGTTCGGCCACCGGCAGCAGCACGTAAAACGTGGTGCCCTGCCCGGGGAGCGACTGCACGGTGATCGAGCCGCCGTTGGCCTCCACGAAACCCTTGACGATGGCCAGCCCCAGGCCCGAGCCCGTCCCCGCCAGCGAGCCGGCGTTACGCCCGCGGTAGAAGGGCTCGAAGATCCGCTCCTGCTCGGCCGCGTCGATCCCCGGACCGCGGTCGGTGATGCTGATCAGGACGCCCTCCCCGGCCGGCCCTCCGCCGCGCCGGGCGTGGACCACGACCGGGCTCCCGCCGCCGTAGCGGCCGGCGTTCTCCAGGAGGTTGGCGAAGGCGCGCTCCAGTTGGGCGGCATCGGCCCGGACCTCCGGGACGTCGGGGTCGACGGTGACGCGCACCTCGACCGGCTCGCCGCGCAGCCCCTCGGCGGCGGCGGAGACGAGATCCTCGACCGAGACCCAGTCAGAGCGTGGGGTCGCGCTGCCCGCCTGCAGGCGTGACAGGGCCAGAAGGTTGTCCACCAGGCCGGCCAGGCGGGTGCCCTCCTCGACGACGGCGGTGCTGAGCTCGGAGCGCTCCTGGCTGGTCAGCGAATCGGCGCCGAGCGCGTGCCCGGCGGCGACGACCGCGGTCAACGGGGTGCGCAGGTCGTGTGAGACGGCACGCAGCAGGGCGGTCTTGATGTCATCGGAGCGGCGCAGGGCCGCGGTCTCGACCAACTCGGCCTGCATGGCGTCGCGGCGCTGGGCGATGGCCACCAGCGCCTCGAGGGTCGGGACGACCTGGGTGCGCAGCCGTTGCTCGGTGTCCGGGGGCAGGTTGACCGGCACCAGCAGCGTGGCCATCGGCTGACCGTCGATGCCATGCAGCGGGAGGCCGATCCGCCGCGGGTCCGGCGGCGGGGGAAGGGTGCGGTGCGGGTCCAGGGCCAGCTGAGCGGGGGTCGGCGCGATCGGCTCGATCGCAGCCGAGCTCAGCCCCAGCGCCTCGGCCACCCGCCGGGCGGCGTTGCCCAGGGCCGCCTGGGTGTCCTCGCCCAGCAGCAGTTCGTGGGCCAGCGTGGCCGCCAGGTCCGCCTCGGCGCGCCGGCGCTCAGCCTCCTGGGCGCGCGCCCGGGCCAGCTCGGCCAGGGCACTGGAGAACAGCGCGACGATCGTGAACGCGGCCAGGGCCACCCAGTTGCCGCCGTCGACGATGGTGAACTTGCCGGTGGGCGGGATGTGGAAGAAGTTGAACGCCGCCGCGCTCAGCAGCGACGTGAACAGTCCCATCGCCAGCCCCCAGTAGGCGGCGACCAGCAGCACGGCCGGCAG
>DASXCN010000545.1:0-4169 GCA_036491155.1 Solirubrobacteraceae bacterium
CGGGGCAGGACCCCCGACCCTGACGGTCGCCCGCTGCGAGGCCGGAGTGGGCAGCGTCGTCATCGCCTGCCCGTCCGCGGCCGAAGTTGTGGCGATCGCCACCGGCGCGCCCACGGCGCACACCACGGCCAGTGCCGCCACGCGGGCGACCAGAGAGGTTCTACGCATACGCATCATCCAGAGGCTTGTTGTCTGAAACGCCCCAGCCTGTGACAGAACCGGACACCGGTGGCAAGATGTCAACGAAGACGGCCGCGGTCTGCGTGGCCAATCGCGGGAACGTGGGTCCGTTGAACCAGCGACATCGGAGGGGATGATGAGCAACGCCCGCCGGCACGCACGTATCACCGAGGTGCGCGATTTCCGAGCCAAGTTCGGGTCGGGCCGCGACTCCCGGAAGGTCGATCGCATCCTCAATCTGTCTGAGGGCGGCATGCTCGTCGCTGACGGCTCTCTTGCCGTCGGTCAGCAGACCGGGTTTGAGCTGAGCGGTCCGAGCTTTCACTACGCCGGTGTTGCGGAGGTCGTCCACCTGACCAGCGAGACGACCGGCCTGCGATTCCTCTCGTGGCAGAGTCACGACAATCGCCCCATTCGCTCGCTGATCGAGCAGCGATCAGAATGGGAGGCGCCGGCGAGCGCGGACGACCAACGCCGCGATCCCGTCGTGCGACGGGTGGCGGTGCTCACCGGGCCAAGGCGCGACTCCCGGCCGCAGCCGCCGCCCTCCTCGCCACCAGCTAGCTCAGCCGACGCGCGGTAGCCCAGCACGTCGGACGGTTGGCGGTCAGGCGGACCCGTCGAGCAGCGCGGCCTCGAACGGAAACGTCGAGAGCAGCTCTGGTCCGTCGTCGGTGATCAGCACCTGCTGCTCGAGCTTGACGCCCTCGTCGCCGCCCTCCTCGCCGATGTAGCTCTCGACGCACAGGGTCATGCCGGCTTCGATAACGCCGTCGTAGCCCGAGTCTGCGAAGTCCAGGCGGTGGTAGAGATACGGGTACTCGCCGGTCATGCCGCAGCCGTGGGCGGAGAGGAAATAGCGATTGGCGACGAACCGTTCCGGGATCGTCCAGGCGCGCTGTGAGTAGTCGCGAAACGACAGTCCGGGGCGCAGGAGCTCGAGGTTGTGGTGGACCTGTTCGTGGGCGACCCGGTAGAGCTCGCGTTGCTGACGGGCCGGCTCATCGGGGCCGGTGTGGAAGGTGCGCGAGAAGTCGCAGTAGTAGCCGTGGCAGCCGACGACGTCGGTGTCCAGCGCGACGAGCTCGTTCTCGGCGATGCGTCGATCGCCGGTTTCCTGAAACCAGGGGTTGGTGCGCTGCCCGGAGGAGAGCAGGCGGGTTTCGACATAGTCGCCTCCGAGGGCGATCACGCCCTGATGCAGCACCGACCACAGCTCGTTCTCGGTCATGCCGGGTCGCATCGCCTCACGCATCCGAGCGACGGCGGTCTGCGTGGCCGTGACCGAAGCGCGGACGCACTTGAGCTCCTCGGCCGACTTGATCGCACGGGCGCGCTCCACGGGCGCCTGCGCGTCAAAGAGGTCAAAGCCCTGGTCGCGCAGCGCGAGGGCGGCGCCGGCGTTGACCCGCTCTATCCCGACAGCGGCTCGCGGTCCGCAGTGCTCACGCACCAGAGCGGCGACCTGCCGTGCCCAGACCTTCTCGACGTCACCGATCGTGTCGCCGGCGGCGGCATAGCTGGCGGTGATCGCCGGGCGGATCTCGTCGATCGTCTCCAGCCCGTCAGCCAGATGCGCGCAGCCGGTGAACTCGTACAGAACGACCGGCCCGGACGCCGGGACGAAGAGGTAGCGCGCCGGGTTGCGCGCGTGAAAGACCTGCATGTTGCGCGCGCCGGTCGCATACCGGATGTTCACCGGATCCAGCAGGACACAGGCGTCCAGCGAGTACGCCTCCATCTGCGCCCGCAGCCGCCCCAGGCGATAGGCCCGGACCGCCGCCAGATCGATCGGCTCCTCTCCGTCGAGCTGGTCCAGCAGTGCGAGCTCAGGCAGATCAGAACGATCGCCATGCCAATCCAGGTTCATTCAGACGGATGCTAAGGCCAGCTCGTCGGCGGCCGCGACGACCTCTGCGACCAGAGTGGCGAGGTCGTCGGCGGTGGTGCCGGGGTGCAGGATGCAGGCGCGCATGGTCTCGCGGCCCTCATAGACGGTGCCGGTGACGAACGCCCGCCCGCGCGCTTGAACGGCCTCGGGCAGGGCGCGATTGAGAGCCTCGAGCTCCTCGGCCGCGCAGGCGGGCGGCCGTGCGCGGAACGCGACGATGGACGTCTCGGGGACGGCGGCGAGCTCGAGTGCTGACTCGTGCTCGATCAGCGCGGCGAGCTGGCGGGCCAGCGCGTTGGCGCGCGTGACCTGGTCGATGATCCCGTCGCGGCCGCGGGCGGCGATCGTCGCCCAGGTTTTGAGCGCGCGGAACGGACGCGTCTGCTCGAGGCCGTATTCCGCGAACGTGCCGACCTCGGCGCCGGCGCCTTGGCGCAGATAGGGCGGGATCACACTAAACGCGTCGCGCAGATCATCGGCCCGGCGCACCAGTACGCAGCCGGCGTCGACGGGGACGCCCAGCCACTTGTGCGGGTCCAGCGTCAGCGAGTCGGCACGCTCCATGCCGCGATAGCGCGCAGCGATCCCAGGGTCCAGCACCCCGAACGCGCCGTAGGCGCCGTCGACGTGAAACCAGAGCCCCTCTGCGGCGGCGATGTCGGCGAGAGCCTGCAGCGGATCGATGGCGCCGGTGTTGACCGTGCCCGCCGAACCGACGAGCAGCGCAGGCGTCCCGCCGTCGGCGCGGTCCGCGGCGATCATGCGGCGCAGCTCATCCTCGTCCAGACGCCCCTCAGCCATCGGGACCGCCCGGATGGAGTCGGCTCCGAAGCCCAGCAGCTCCAACGCGCGCGGCACGCAGCTATGCGTCTCGGCGGGGACGTAGGCCAGCAGACGCGGGCCGCCCCAGAGCCCCTCCCGGCGGACGTCGGACCCCGCACCAGCGGCAGCGCGACCGCGGGCGGCCGCCAGGCACACGACCGTTGCCGTCGACGCCCCGCTGGTGAGCAGCCCCGCGCCCGGCGCGTGCGGGAAGCCGACCAGCTCCGCCAGCCAGCCCACGACGGTGCGTTCAAGGTGCACGTCGGCGTGGTCACCCGCCACCACACTGGGGTTCATCGCGGCCGCCGGCAATGACGCCAGCACCCCGGCCAGGGACGGCGGCGGATTGACCCATCCAAAGAAGGCAGGGTGCCCGTTGCCCATCGCGTGCGGCAAGACATCTCGCGTCATCCGCTCCGCCAGCATCTCGAGCGCGACGGGCCGGCGGGGCAGCGCCAGTCCCAGCAGCACCGCACGCAGATCGTCGGGCATCGGCTGCCACACCGGCTGCTCCGGCAGCGCCGCGAGGTGATCCGCCACCGCGTCGATCAGCTCGTGGCCGACCCGGCGAAACTCATCCAGATCGCCCGTCCCAAGGCCACCGGCGGCCGGCTCGCTCACACCGGCAGCATAGATTGACGTGCCCAGACCGCGTTTCGCCAACCCGCGGCTGCGGAGACGGGCTGTGGGAACATCGCGGGATGGAACTGCTGCCGTTTGACGAGACCCGCCGTCGGTTGCGAGTGCTGGGGCGCAGCTATGTGGGCCTGCGCGAGATTCCCGTCGAGCGGATCGTCGGCTCGGTCGATCGCGAAAGCGACTTCGACCGCGACTTTCGACCGCGCCGCCGCCAGTCGAGCGCCCGGCTCACCCGTTTGCGCGAGGCGTTCCCCGACGGTGTCATGCCGGCAATCTCGGTGTTCGAGGTCGGCGGCGCCTACTTCGTCGAGGACGGTCACCATCGCGTCGCGCTGGCCCGCGAGCGCGGGGCGGACTTCATCGACGCCAACATCACCCGGCTGGTGACCAACTATGAAGTGCCACCCGGGGTCGACGTCAATCAGCTCGTACACACTGAGCAGCAGCGACTCCTGCTGGAGGAAACAGGGCTTGGCCGGGCACGCCCCGACGCAGTCATCGAGTTCACCCTCCTCGACGGGTACGCGCAGCTCTCCGACATCATCAAGGCCCACGGCTACGACCTCGTCCGTCAGCGCGGTGCCGTGCTCTCACCCGAGGAGGTCGCGGGCGACTGGTATGACTCCGTCTATCTGCC
>DASXCN010000546.1:0-10018 GCA_036491155.1 Solirubrobacteraceae bacterium
CTTGTAGGGGCGCGGCGCGTAGCGCCGGGCGCGCTCGATACGCCCGAACTGCTGATCGAGCTTGCGCAGCGCCTCCAGCGTGTCGACGCGCTCGAGGCCCGAGTGATGGGCCACCTCGTCGTAGCTCGAGAACGTCGCGTAGACGGCGGGCCGGCCGCGCATCATGTCCCCGAGGACCCCGTACACGATCAGATCGCGGACGACGACGCACAGCGTGGCGCGGAGGAAGGGGTAGCGCCCGCCGCGCTCGCCGCGGGGCACCACCCCCCGACGTCGCTGGCGGAGGGCCGCCGAGTACTCCAGCAGCAACTCCCACACGAACAGCACGAGTTCCCGCGTGACGTTGAATCCGTTGGCCAGGAACGCCCGATAGCCCGGGTTGGCGCGCTTCTCGGCGTCCATCCGGCTGACGGTGAGGATCACCTCATCGGCCTCGCCCGACAGCAGGTTGCCACGGCTGGCGCCGCCGCCGGCGAGCAGGCCGCGGCCGGTGGCGAGGCGACGCTCGATCTCGGCGCAGTCCGCCGGTGCCGAGCACGCCATCACCTTGCCGGTCGCCTTCTCGACCCAGCGAAACGCGGGAATGCCCTCGTTGGAGCCGAGGAGGATCCCGGCCTGGCTGGCGCCGGTCTGCGAGGAGAGGTCGGTCTCCCACTGCACCAGGCGATGTGTGCCCTCCGCCATCCATCGCGCCAGCACGGGGGCGTTTCCGTCGCGCATCGCGCGCCGCAGCACCGGAGCCGCCAGTCCGTCGATCTCCAGGAAGATCAGACCGGGAGCATCGGTGCGGATCCGCTCGCCCTGCCGGCCGGCGACGCGTTTGATCACACGCAGGGAATAGGCGTCGTCGTCGTTGACCCCGAGGACGACCTGCAGCACCAGGCTGGCTGCAGCCATGAGCAGCGCCGCCGCCAACGCCCACCCGAACGAGTCGACCTGGAAGTCGTTGGGATCGATGGCGGAGACCGCGAGGATGATCCCGGCGTCGAGCGCCAGGACCGCCACGAACCCGAGCGCGAGCGTGAACGGGAGCCTCAGTGCGGCCACGATCGGTGGCAGGAGCGCGTTCATGACGCCGATGAGGGCCGCGGTGATCAGTGCGCCGGCGACGCTCTTGACGTGAACCCCCGGCAGCAGCAGGCCTGACACCCACACCGCCACCGCCCCGACGAGCAGCGCCAGCGTCAGGCGCAGCGGTGCAAACCGGGGGGGTTCCGGGTGCCACGCCGCGGGTCCGGCGAAGCTGGCGTCGGCGTCCGGTGGCGTCATGGCCGCGTCCCGTGGCCGTTCTCGAGGTCGTAGCCAATGGCCATGGCGAGCTTGGGGGCCGCCGCGACCAGGCTCGCCAGACCGATGGTCGGCCCCAGGGAGACCAGGACGGCGACGATCTCGTCGGTCGTCACTCCTGCGGCCGAGGCGCGCTCAACGGCTTCCCGGAGCGAGGGCATCGCCGCCCCGACGGCAAGCAGCGCGCCGAGGCGCACGAGGAGCTCGACTTTGGAGCCCAGCGCGGTTGGCTGATCCGGACCAGTCCTTTGTGTCAGCACCCGCCCGAGCACCGCCTCGTCGTTCAGCGCCAGCCGGCGCAGGAGATCTTCTGCCGGATCCACGACTGCCACGCTACGTCGGTCGGTCGGCAGCGCCTCCCCTCAACCGGATGAGGCGCGAGGGCGCTCGCGCGTCAAGGATGCCGCGTGCCCGTCAAGAGTGGTAGCGGCATCCCGCGTTAACGGTGGCGCGCCACCTTGCCCCTGGCATCGGTCGGAGCGAGCCTTGACACGATGGCCGCCGCGACCACTCTGAGCCCTGTCACGCTCACGCCGGTGCCGACGCGGCTGCGCTTTGGCGTCGACGTGCCTGACCCGAAGTTCAGTCCTCCGCCGGGGAGGAGAAAGTCCGTCCGGCGCGGTGAGCTCCTCCGTCGTCTCGACGAGGAGCAGGAATGCCCGTTGATCGTGGTCCAGGCCCCAGCCGGATATGGCAAGACGACACTCCTCGCGCAGTGGGCGCAGGAGAACGAGCGACCGTGCGCCTGGGTGACCGTGGACGACGCCGACGCAGATCCCGGGGTTCTGGCGGCTTCGATTGCTCACGCGCTCGGCGTGGGTCAGATCAAGCCCGATCGCGGAGAGAGCTTCGCATTGATTCTGGACGACGCCCATGTGGTTGGGTCCTCGGTCCTGAGAGAGACGGTCCGCGACGTGCTCGGCTGGCTCCCCGAGGGTGCTCAGCTCGTGGTGTCGTCGCGCGGTGAGCCGGCGCTGTCGCTCGGTCGGATGCGTGCGCGGGGGGAGGTCGTCGAGATGGACATCAACGACCTCTCGATGTCGCCGGCCGAGGCCGCCGAGGCGCTGCGACTGGCGGGGCTGGATCCCGAGCTGACGCCGGTTCAGAGCCTCGTTCACCGTGCCGAGGGCTGGCCTGCCGCGCTTGCCCTGGCGGCGGCGTGGGCGCGCCGGTCGCGTCCGTCAGACGGGGTGGGACCGCTGAGTGGCGACGATCGCCTGTTCTCGGAGTACTTCGGTGCCGAGGTCCTCGTCTCCCTGTCGCCCGAGATGTTGCGCTTTCTGAGCCAGACCTCGGTGCTGGATCGTCTGTCGGGCCCGCTGTGCGACGACGTTCTCGGGCGCGACGGCTCGGCGGCCATGCTTGCGAGACTGGCGCGGCGCAACGTGCCCCTACGTCCGCTGGACTCACGCCACGAGTGGTATCGCCTGCACGGCCTGTTCCGGGAAACGCTTCAGACCAACCTCCGCCTGGCAGAGCCGGCGCGCGCACGCATCCTGCATCGACAAGCTGCGGACTGGTACCGAGGCGCCGGGAACGTCGAGGATGCCCTGGATCACGCCGCCCGCGCGGGAGATCTCGACGGCGCCGGAGAATTGCTGTGGACGAATCTGCCGGGCTTCCTCGCCAACGGACGCACCTCGGTGGTCCAGCGGTGGCTCAGCGGCGCGGCGGTCGAGGGGTTCACGGGCAGCGCGCAACTCGCGCTGGCGGCGGCGCACAACCATCTCGCGATCGGACGCGTCGCGGTGGCTGAGCAGTGGTCTCGCTGCGCCGCCGCGCGGCTGACTGAGCGGCCCGAGCGCGCCACAGCGCCGGAGGCCGGCGCCGTGCTGATCGTTCACGCATGGGCAGCACGCTCCGGTGCGACGCAGATGGGCGAGTCCGCGTCAGAGGCGTATGAGCTGCTTCCCGAGGACAGCCCATGGCGGGCGAGTTGCTGTTTCCTGCGCGGTACGGCCGCGCTGCTGAGAGACGACCAGCCCAGGGCCGAGCGCTGGCTCCAGGAGGGAGCCGTTCGCGGCGCCGTACTCGCTCCCGACATGGCATCTCTATGTCTGGCTCAGCTAGCTGTCGTAGCCACCGAGCGGGGCGAGATGGAGTTGGCCTCGGACTTCGCCAAGCGCGCGCACACACTGATCGCCGAGCACGACCTGGCCGGCAGGCCGACCTCCGCCCTCGTCTTCGCCACGTGGGCCGACGCGGCCATGCGCGAGGGCCGAGTCGACGAGGCCAAGGCTGCGGCCGCCCGCTGTCTGAGCCTGGTCGGTCAGGTGGAGGACTCCCTGGCGTGGTTCGGCGCAGAGGCGCGGATCCTGCTGGCGCGCGTCTCACTGGCGCTGGGACACGTCGCGACGGCGCGCGAATTGCTGGCGGACGCGTCACGACTTGCTCGTCGGATCCCTGACGTCATCGTCTTCGAGCGCTGGTTCACCGCGGCATGGGCCCAGTTCGACGAGCGAGCCGAGAATGCGCTCGCCGGCGTCGCGCTGCTGACGACAGCCGAGCTTCGGGTCCTGCGGTTCCTGCCCACGCACTACTCGTTTCACGAGATCGCGCAGCGGCTTCACGTCTCCTCGAACACCGTCAAGACGCACGTTCACGCGGTGTATCGCAAGCTTGACGCCTCCTCGCGCTCCGAGGCGGTTGCGAACGCCACGAGCGCGGGGCTGCTCGGGTGCTGACCGCCGCCGCAGGCTGCGCCGGGCCCGGCCGCCGCGGCTGCGCGTCAGTCGCCGTCCCAGCCTTCGACTTCGATGTCGTATCCGATCGCCAGCGCCAGACGCGGGGCCGCCGCCACCACTCGCGCGGACCCGACGATCGCGGCAGTCGTCACCAGCACCTCGACGATCTCCTCGTCCTCGGCGCCGGCGCGAGAGGCCAGCTCGACCGCCCAGCGCAGAGACGTCGTGGATGCGCCCGCCGCCAACAGCGCGGCCACGTGTACGAGCGCGCGGGTCTCGGCCGGAAGCCTTCTCCGCGGGGCCATCAGGGGAAACCGCGTATTGGGAGGTGAGGCCGCGAGCACCGATCGCAGCAGAGTCTCGTCGCCGGCCGCCAGACCGCGCAGCAGCTCCTCTGCTTCGGTTGGATGTGGGCCATCCATCGTCAACCACATCGTTGCCATCGATCAGCGTCCTGTCCTCGCCCTGATCGGGTGACGCGGCCTGTGCGTCGGGCCGGGGGGCGTCCACCCCCATCGACCGTGGTGTGTACACGCCGGGGAATCGACAGGCAGGCTGCCTTGTCTGGTGGGCACGACCCCTGGATCCTCGCTTCGTGACCAAAAGCCTCTCGCTGGCGCCCCGACCCTGTCTCTCGAGGTCGTGAGAGTCGTGCCGTGATGCTGCGGGTGGCCATTGCCGAGGACAGTTATCTGGTGCGGGAGGCCCTGCGCCAGTTGCTGGACCGAGCGTCCGAGATTGAGGTGGTCGCCGTCTGCGAGGGGACCCACGCGCTGTTGGACGCGGTTGAGCGCGAGACGCCCGATGTGGTGGTGAGCGATATCTGGATGCCGCCGTTTCAGGGGGACGACGGGATCCGGGTGGCGGCGCGATTGCGCGAGACCCATCCGTCGATCGGGGTGGTGATCCTCAGCCAGTACGCCGACCCAGGGCTGGCGTTGGAGCTGTTTGACTCGGGGTCGGAAGGGCGGGCGTACCTCCTCAAGGAGCGACTGGGGAACCCTGGTGAGCTGGTGGAGGCGATTCAGGCGGTGGCTGAGCGACGTTCGGTGGTCGATGCCAAGATCATCGATCTGCTGATCGCGGAGCGGGCGCGGTCGGCGGCCTCGCCATTGGATGAATTGACCGTGCGCGAGCGTGAGGTGCTGGCCGAGGTTGCGGTGGGGAAGAGCAATGCGGCGATCGCCGGCTCGTTGTTCTTGACCAAGCGCGCGGTGGAGAAGCACATCAACTCGATCTTCATGAAGCTGAACCTGCGGGAATCCGAGGACACGAGCCGCCGGGTCAAGGCCGCGCTGATCTACCTTGCCGACATCGACCCGGTCGCGACCCCCGAGCAGCCATCGCGCACCCCCTGATCGCGCGTATCACCCGTTTCGGTTGATGCGCCGGGGCGCAGCCGGGCCCACAGTAGAGGGCTCAAGCGCAAATCGCTGCACACGCCCCGAAGGAGATACACATGGCTGTTGTAGGAGCCGATACTCATCAGACGCTGACGGGCGTCGCCACCGGTGACGTAAGCCTGCTTGACGAGGTCCTCGGGCTGCGCGAGGCCCAGATGGAGTCGATCGGATTGGACCCGCGAACGTTCGCGCTCGTGAAGATCGCGGCGCTGATCGCCCTCGATGCGCCGCCGGCGTCTTACGCCTGGCAGGTTGGCAACGCACTCAACGATGGTGCGAGTCCGGAGGACATTCTCGCCGTGCTACGGGCAGTGGCACCGCAGGTGGGCGGTCCCCGGGTGGTCGCCGCCGCGCCCGAGATCATGCTCGCGCTCGGACTGTCCCTGCCCGACGGCGCATAGGAGGACGGAAATGTTCAGGCGACGTCGACCACTACTCCGCGCCGCGGCCGTCGGCGGTGGTGCCTATGTCATGGGTAAACGCCACGCCGAGGGCCAGCAGGACGAGGCCGATCAGGACCAGCGGATCGCCGATCTGGAGAGCCAGCAGCAGGCGCCCGCGCCAGCTGCAGCTCCGGCAGCGTCGAGCGGTGGCATCAGCTCAGATGCCATGGCCAAGCTCCAGGAGCTCGGTAAGCTCCGCGATCAGGGGATCCTCACCGATGACGAGTTCGCGACCCAGAAGGAGCGATTGCTGGCGGTCTGACGTCGCGGTCATCTGGAGCTCAGATGGCTCCTGATCTTCCCGGGCGCAGGATGGCGGGGCTAGCGGCCCGCCGCGCGCAGCGGGCGCTGGCCGATCCCGTGAGATGGGTGGTGCTCTCCTCTCTCGACACGGCGCTGGCGGCCGCCGACGCAGCGGTGACATCGTCGTTGGCGCGAGAGGTCGTGGCACGGGTGGTGGCCAGCCGCCTGGCCGACGACGTCCTCCAGCGGCTGGTCGAGCAGACGCTGAGTAGCCCGGAGACCGAGCGCCTGGTCATCCAAACCGTGGACCGCGCGGAAGTCGACCGGCTCGTCGAGCGGGTGCTCGACGGTCCGCTCCTGGACGCCGCCGTCGCCCGGGTGGTCGACAGCCGTCTGGTCGAGGCCACCGTGACACAGGTGTTTGGCGGGCCGCTGTTCGATGTCATCGTCGCGCGCCTCCTCGAGAGCGACGGACTGTGGGTCCTGATCGACGAGATCGCGAGCAGCCCCGCGGTGACCGCGGCGATCAGCCAGCAGGGCGTCAGCTTCGCCAATCAGGTCGCCGGCGCGGCGCGTGAGCGCTCTCGGACCGCCGATGACCGGCTGGAGCGGCTCGCCGCCCGTTTGACGCGCCGGTCGCCCCGGAGCGCGGCCGGCCCCAGCCCCGAGCCCGCGCCAGGACCATGACCACGGGGGCCATCGTCGGGCAGATCGTCCCGGATCCGGGCCACCGCGCTCCCGGCCCCATCGCCGATCCGCCGCCCGGGCCGGCCGCGTATGGGGGGCTCGTCACGCGCACGATCGCCATCGTCATTGATGCTCTCCTCATCGATGCCGCAGCGCTGGCGGCAGTCGGCGCCGTGCTGCTCCTGGAGTCGGTGTTCGGGCGTTGGCACAGCCACAACGCGCTGGCGATCGTCGCTGGGGGCGTGCTCTTCGCGGTGTGGGTCGCGTGCTACTTCGTCACCTTCTGGACGACGACCGGGCAGACGCCCGGCAGCCGGGTCATGCAGATCCGGCTCGCTCGCGCCGACGGGGGGCCGGTCGGCACCGGCCGCGCCCTGGTCCGCTTGGCCGGGATGGTCCTCTCGCTGCCGCTGCTCTGGGGCTACCTGCCGATCCTCTGGACCGCTCGTCGCCGGACCGCGTTCGATCTGCTGGCGGGCACGGTGGTGACCGTCGTGCCGGCACTCCTCCCACCGTCCCGCCGCGTCGTGCGGCACGGGTAGCGGGCAGTCACGCGACCGGGATCGAGCCTCCGAGTACGGTCCCCTGACCGGGGGTGGATTGCAGCCTGATCGTGCCGCCCACGGCCGACAGGCGATCACTGAGGTTGGTGAGGCCCCTGCCGAATGGCGTGGTTGCGACGTCGAACCCGGCTCCGTCGTCGCGCACCTCGAAGTGCAGCTCTCTGTCCTGCCAGACTGAGATGGCCACGGCCGTCGCCCCTGTAGCGTGCTTGGCGGCGTTCTGCAGCGCCTCGGAGCAGGAGAAATACACGGTCGTCTCTATCTCGGTCGGGTAGCGGCCGACTCGCTCGACGCGGACGGTCGTCGGCAGCGCGGCGGCGCGGCTTGCCGCGCGCAGCGCCTCTCCGAGCCCCGCTCGGGCGAGCAGCGGTGGGTAGATGCCGGTGGCCAGCGAGCGGATCTCGTCGATGGTCGCATCGATCTCCTCCTCGAGGGAGTGGAGCGTCTCCGCCCCCGCCGGATCCCGGCCCGCCAACGTGGTGGCCGCCAGCCCGACCTTCATGCGCAGCGCGACCAGTCGCTGCTGGGCTCCGTCGTGCAGGTCACGCTCGATCTTCTGGCGCGTGTCCTGCTCGGCGGTGAGCTGGCTGGCGCGCGAGGCCGCCAGGTCATGGAGCGCCTCGTCGAGCTCATCGGTGAGGCACTGGTTCTCCATGGTCGCCAGCGCATACGAGCCCGCGCTCAGAAGCAGCGCGGGGTCCTCCGCGAGCACCGGATCATGCACCATCGCGATCTGCCAGCTCCCGCTGGAGACCTGCGTGATCCCCTGCGGGGGAGCGGTCTCCTCGAGGAGAACCGGCTGACCGTCCTCGTCAACCCAGGCGCTGGAATCGCCGGGAAACGAGTGCAAGATCCGCAGCGACGGGTCCCGGAGCGCATCGGCCAGGCCGGCACGAACGGCTGCCGGACTCGAGCTGGCGACGAGCCCCCGCGCGACCTGCTCGAGCGTGTTCGCGGCCAGGATCTGTCGGTAGAGCCGGCCCGTTCCGCAACCGAGCGCTATGGCCGGGAGCGACAGGGCAAAGATCCAGCTGACGACCGAAAGCGCGTCGGAGTCCGGGAGGATGGCACGGAGCGGGAAATAGACGGCGAAGATGAGGGCCACTGCCGCCGCCAGTGCGATGACCGGCGCGTAGAGCTGGCCGAGCAGGTCCCCAGCATGACGGGCACGCCGGCGCAGGAGCGCGGCGATGACCGCGAACAGCGCCACGGCCAGCACCTCACGCAACGGAACGACCACGTCGGCAACGAGCGAGGGCGTCGAACGCGTGAGGGAGAACACATTGGCGGGACAGGCCGAGGTGCAGCTTGACCAGAGGGTGGGGTGGGGAAACGGACCCAGCAGGGCGGTCGGGAGAAACAGCAGGCCGACCAGGGCGGCTCCCGCCGCGAACACACCGCGCGCGCCGCGGGTGGCCAGTCGCCCGGTGGGATAGCTGAGCAACAGATACGCGATGGCCAGGTCCACGCACCATTGGCCCAAATGGCCGATGCTGTTAGCGATAGGCCGGTCAGACGCGGTCAGCGCCGACAATGACCAGAGCACGCCGGACACAGTCACGGCCCGCGCGAAACGCCCGTTGCGGCCGCGCAGCATGTCCACCAGCCCGAGCCCGAACATCGCGGCTGCGCCGAGCACGAAGATGGGCAGCGCGATGTCGCGCGTGCGCGCTGGGGTGCCGATCAGCATCCACGAGACGATGGCGATCGAGGTCCCCGAGAGGGTCAGCCACAGCGTGAGCTCGGTGAACGCAAACGCGCTTCTGCGCGGGGCGACCTGAGCGACGTGAGCGGTTCCGCTCAACGCGGTCGGCGCCCCCGTGCGCGAGCCGCTGTTGTCAACCAGCGCATGCCTGGCCCCCTCCACGTCGTCAGCCCGGGTGTTCCCCATCCCTGGTCGTGCGGCAGCGGGCCTCGTGCCCGCTCTGACGAACCATGGTCGCCGGCCCCCGGTAGTGGTCGGTGTCCCGTTTCGCGGCTTTGCCTGTCATTCCGTCTGCGTTCCCCAACCTCGCGCGCGCAATGCCAGGAAAGCAACGATACCACCGCCCGTGCGTGGGACTGAGTGGTGAGGGGGAGCGGTTGCACCCGGAAACCAGCGCATTTGCTGGCATCGCGGTGCGTCATCCCATTCGGGTGATGCTCCCCGGGGTGACTCACGCCATCGTTGGCGGTCAATATCGGCGAGAGACGCGAAAGGAGTAAATCGCAATGGCAATGTTGGTTGCAATTGGCTATCCGGATCAGGCGACCGCGGAACAGGCCCGGCAGACTGTGCAGGGCCTCGAGGCGGACCTGGTCATCCAGGCCGACCAGGTGGCCGCGATCAGTCGCGATCCGGACGGCAAGTACCACGTGACGACCACTCACGGGGGCGCCTCGGCAGGCGGCGGCGCGGCCTGGGGCGGTTTCTGGGGCCTGCTGTTCGGGCTCCTGTTCTTCGTTCCGTTCGCCGGACTGGCGCTCGGCGCGGGGATGGGCGCGCTGTTCGGCCACCTCGGCGAGAAGGGCATCGACAAGCAGTTCCAGCAGCAGGTGCGCGACTACGTCAAGCCGGGCACGTCGGCGCTCTTCATGATCATCGAGCAGGTGACGGCGGACAAGGCGGTCGCCGCCCTCGAGGAGTACCACGGGACGGTCATCAGGACCTCTCTGTCCGACGAGGACACGAAGAAGCTCCAGGACGCACTGACCCCGGAGCAGACTGC
>DASXCN010000547.1:0-3251 GCA_036491155.1 Solirubrobacteraceae bacterium
CACGGTTGCCAGTTGCGCGAGGAGGGCGCCCGCCGGCCCGCCTCCAGGATCCGGTCGAGGTCCTCGTCACCGATCGGGCGGTCGGCGAACTCGCGGACGTTGCGCCGGCTAAGGATGGCGTCCCAGGTTTCCATCGGCGTCTCTCCTGACAGGTAAAACTTCGGTCACACATTCTCCCGTCAGCGGCTCTGCCTGCCACCGTGGGTCTATGTGCGAGGGTGAATTGCCTCATAGTGATGCAGAACACCCTCGGCGTGAGGTGGCCCTGGCTCGACTGGCGGGTCGCCAGCTCGGCGTGGTCTCCCGGGAGCAGCTGGACGAGCTGGGGTTCACGCGAGGCCAAGTGGCGCGGCGGGTCGCGCAGGGCCGGCTTCATCAACTGTTTCACCAGGTCTACGCGGTCGGCCACCGCCGCATAGCCGACCGCGCCCACCTCCTGGCGGCACTCCTCAGCCTGGGGCCGACCGCATTCCTCAGCCATCGCACCGCGGCCGCGATCTGGGGGCTGCGGGCCGTCAACCTCCACGCCATCGAGCTGACCGTCCCTGGGTCCGGCGGCCGCCGACGACCTGGCCTCACGCTCCATCGCTGCGAGGACGTCCCCCACCATGACGATGTCCGACGCCACGTGGAACTGCGCCTGAGCTCGGTCCCTCGGATGCTGGTCGAGCTCGCTCCACGCGAGACGCCGCGGGAGCTCGAACGCCTGGTCACGCTGGCGGTCCGCAAGCGGCTGCTGCGGCCCGATGCCGGTGACGGGCGACAGACGATCGCGGCAGCGCTCGCCCGCCATCACGGCGCAAACGGGATGAAGCGACTGCAAGCGGTGCTCGCCGCCTATCTGCGCACCGAGGATTACGCGTCCTACCTGGAGCTCGCCTTCGATCGCCTCCTCGCCCAACACCCAGACCTCCCGAGACCGCAGCACAACATCCACATCGATGTCTGGGAGATCGACCGGTTCTGGCCCCATCGCAACCTCGCCGTCGAGCTCGACGGCCGCCCGTACCACATGGCCGTGGCAGACATGGAGCGCGATCGTCTCAAGGACACGACGCTGCAACGGCTTGGGCTGACGCCGCTGCGCTTCACCGATTTCCGTGTCGAGCACGACCCGCGCGGCATCCTCAGCGATCTCCGCCACTTCCTGGATCCCTCCTCGCCCGAGGGCCGAGCAGTCTAAGCTGCCCCGATACGCATGCGTACCACGGACGCCATGCCCCCCGGCACCCCCACCACGCCCGAGCATGTCGACGTCCTCATCGTCGGCGCCGGCCTCTCCGGGATCGGGGCCGCGTGCCATCTGCAGCGCGAGTGCCCCGAGCGCTCGTACGTGATCCTGGAGGCGCGGGAGCGGATCGGCGGTACGTGGGACCTGTTCCGCTATCCCGGCGTGCGCTCGGACTCCGACATGCACACCCTGGGCTACTCCTTCAGTCCGTGGGAGGACGCCAAGGCGATCGCCGACGGCCCCTCGATCCTGCGCTACGTGACCCAGACCGCGGAGCGCTACGGCGTGACCGACAGGATCCGCACCGGTCACGCGGTCACGCGCGCCGAGTACTCGACCGCCGAGTCGCGCTGGACCGTCCACGTGCGGCGCGTGGACACCGGCGCGACCCAGACCTTCACGTGCGCGTTCCTGTTCTGCTGCGGCGGCTATTACCGCTACGACGCCGGATACACGCCGGCGTTCGCGGGCGTCGAGCGCTTCCCGGGCCCCGTCGTCCATCCGCAGCACTGGCCCGAGGATCTGGACTGCGCCGGCAAGCGCGTGCTGGTCATCGGCAGCGGCGCCACCGCCGTGACGCTCGTGCCGGCGCTGGCCGAGACCGCCGCGCAGGTGACGATGGTCCAGCGCTCGCCCACCTACATCGTGTCGCTGCCCTCCCGCGACGGCATCGCCGCGTGGCTGCGACGCCGGCTGCCGGCCAAGGCGGCCTACCACCTCGTGCGTGTCAAGAACGTGGCCCTGATGACGCTGTCCTTCCAGCTCAGCCGCCGCCGGCCCAACCTGATGAAGTCGATCATCCGCCGCGGCGCCCAGCGCCAGCTGCCCGACGGGTACGACGTCGACACGCACTTCAAGCCCGACTACAACCCCTGGGACCAGCGCCTGTGCGTCGTCCCCGACGGCGACCTGTTCGCCGCCGTCACCGCCGGCCGGGCCGCGATCGTCACCGACCACGTCGAAACCTTCACCGAGCGGGGCGTCCTGCTGCGCGGCGGTCAAGAGCTCGAGGCCGACGTGATCGTCACCGCCACCGGACTACAGATGCTCGCGATCGGCGGGGTGCGGCTGGCCGTCGACGGCGACCCGGTCCACCTGCCCGATCAGGTCGTCTACAAGGGGATGATGCTGAGCGGCGTGCCCAACTTCGCCTTCACCGTCGGCTACACCAACGCCTCCTGGACGCTCAAGGCGGACCTCACCGCCTCCTACGTGTGCCGCCTGCTCACCCACATGCGCCACCACGGCTACGCACAATGCATGCCCGCCGACAAGGACCCCGGGCTCGCCCGCGAGCCGCTGCTCAACCTCAACTCCGGGTACGTGCTGCGCTCGATGCAGGACTTCCCCAGCCAGGGCGCCAAACGGCCGTGGCGGGTGCACCAGAACTACGCGCTCGATGTGCTGGACTTCAAGCTCGGAGGCGTCGACGACGGGGTCATGCGCTTCTCGCGCGCCGCCGCCGTTTCGCCCGCTCGGACCGCCGAGGCTCAGCCGGCGCTGTCGGGGTGACCGGTCGACTGCGAGCCCTCTCCGGCCTCCCCGCCGAACTTCTCGTCACCGCCGCCGCCGCCCTTGCGTCGCACAGGTTCGCCGCCCCCGTGGCCGGGCTCGGCCTCCTCGCCATTCTGGTCTGAGATCGAGCCGGGCAGCGGCTGGTCCTTGCGGTCGCGTTCGTCGTCCATACCACTGCGCTACCCGCGGTGGCCGAGCACACACACGCCCGCCCGCAGGAGCCTACCTGCCAACCTTGGGCCCGATGCCACGCAACCTCGTACCCCGCTCGCTGGTGTGGGCCACCAACATCGATGTGCTGCCGCCCGAGCGCGTCGTGCACCGCCGCGATGGCTATCTCGCGGTGCGCTCACCGACCAATCCAACGCACTACTGGGGCAACCTGCTCGTGTTCGACGACGCGCCTGCCCCCGGCGACGGCGAGCGCTGGGAGGCGCTGTTCGTCGCGGAGTTCGCCGATGAGCCGCGGGTGATCCACCGCACCTTCGCCTGGGACCGCACCGAC
>DASXCN010000548.1:0-6943 GCA_036491155.1 Solirubrobacteraceae bacterium
GCGGCGGTGAGCGGGCACGTCGAGCTCGGTGACGAGATCCAGACCAACTACTTCGGCTCCATCCACTTCGCCCGGGAGCTGGTGGGGCCGTGGGCGGACGCACTGTCGGAATTCATGGGCCAACCGGTGCGCCTGGTGGCAGCACCAGGGGTCGGCGCCGACCGTGGCCGCGCCGGGTCGGTGTCGCTGATGTCGCGCGCGTCGCTGCGCCAGCTCGCCCAGATCGCCGACTCGGACCCGATCGATGGACGCCGGTTCCGGATGCTCTTCGAGGTCGAGGGCATCGACGCCCACGCCGAGGACGACTGGGTTCGCCACCAGGCGCGGATCGGGCCGTCCCTGGTCGAGTGGCACGGGCACATCGGGCGGTGCGCCACGACCACCCGCGATCCCGACACCGGCGAGGTCACCTTCCCCACCTTGCACGTGCTGGCCGCCTACCGCAAGCAGCACCGCAGCGAGGAGCCGCTGCCCTTTGGCATCTACGGCGAGGTCCTGGAGGGCGGCCGCGTGCGCGTGGGCGACGAAGTGGAGGTGGTGCGATGAGCTCCGCGACGTCGTCGGAGCAGCGCGTGGCCGTGGAGGTCTCCGACCACGTCGCGATGGTCACGCTGACGCGCCCGGACAAGCACAACGCTCTCGATATCCCCATGTTCGAGCAGATCGTCAGCGCCGCCGACAGCCTGGCCGCCGCGTCCGGCATCCGGGCGGTGGTGCTCTGCGGCGCCGGCCCCAGCTTCTGCAGCGGTCTGGACGTGGTCAGCATCATGACTGCCGGGAACGGCCTCGACGCCCTTGTGGAGCGCGTCCACGGCGAGGTCCCCAACTGGTTTCAGCGCGCCGCGCACGCGTGGCTGGACCTGCCGATGCCGGTCATCGCCGCCGTGCACGGCACCTGCTTCGGCGGCGGGCTGCAGATCGCCCTG
This sequence comes from Solirubrobacteraceae bacterium, assembly GCA_036491155.1. GTDB lineage: Bacteria > Actinomycetota > Thermoleophilia > Solirubrobacterales > Solirubrobacteraceae > Palsa-465. The sequence goes on from DASXCN010000548.1 coordinate 927, forward strand.
GGCGCGGACATCCGGATCGCCGCGCCCGACGCGCGCCTCTCGGTGATGGAGGTCAAGTGGGGGCTGGTTCCCGACATGTCGATCACCCGCACCCTCCCTCGGCTGGTGAGCATCGACGTGGCCAAGGAGCTGACCTTCACCGGCCGCGTCTTCGACGGCGCCGAGGCGGCCCGGTTGGGCGTGGTCACCCGCGTCGCCGACGACCCGCTGACGGCGGCGCGGGACCTGGCCGCCGAGATCGCGCAGCGCTCGCCTGATGCGGTCCGCGCCGCCAAGCGGCTCTACGACGAATCGTGGACGGGCGAGGCGCAGCGCACCCTGGCGCTGGAAGCCGAGCTGCAGATGAGCCTGATCGGGTCCCCCAATCAACTGGCGGCCGTCGCCGCCGGGTTCTCCAAGGAGCCCGCCGCCTTCGTGGACCCCTGATTGAGGTTCCCCCCGCCCCCGCGGCCGCCGCGCGGGCGATCGAGGATCGCGCGCAGCACCTGCTCGAGCTCGCCGGCCGGGTCCGCGACCATCGCCGCGGCACGCCAGGCAATGTGGGCATCGGGCCGGACCAGGACACAGCCGTCCTCGCCCACCTCGCGCAGGCGCGCCCAGTCGTCGTAGAGGTCGATGTACGGGCGGCCGGGGCCGATCACGTGAGCGGCGATCTCGATGCCCAGCGCGTCGCCGGCCGCCTGCGCGGCGTCGGCCCAACGCCGGCCCGAGACGCCAGTGAGCAGCGCGAAGCGGCCCTTGCCGACGACGTCGTGCGTGGACACCTTGTGTCCGTCGCCATCGCCCAGCCAGCAGTGGGGCAGGCGGGCCCCCGGCCACGTGGTCGCGTGGTAGTAGAGCTCCGGGTCGCGGGTGTAGTCGGGCTCCGGGGTCCCGTCGGAGACCACGGCGCCCGACTCGTAGCGCTGGCCCATCTCCACCCCGTGGGCGTTGAACTCGTAGTCCTTGAGCTCGAGTGCCGCCTTGAGCTTCTCGCGCCGCGCCGCGCCCTCGGCGCTGTCGTCGGCGCGGGCTCGCATCCGCTCATTCATGACGTCGGGGTCGCTGGTGTCGGTGATGCCGAGTGCCTCGAAGATCGGGCCGAACTCCTCGATCGACTTGTTGGCGCGCAGCACGATCTGGCGGCCGATGGGCGAGCGCTCGGGGTCGTAGCTGTCCAGCAGCGCCGGGCCGGCCTGACCGCGCAGGACGTAGGCCAGCTTCCAGCACAGGTTGAAGGCGTCCTGCGCTGAGGTATTGGAGCCCAGGCCGTTGGACGGGGGATGGCGGTGGACGGCGTCGCCCATGCAGAACACCCGCCCGGCGCGGTAGCGCGTCGCATACCACTTGTTGTTGCCCCACAGCGAGGTGGAGCGGATGGTGATCGGGATCGTGTCGTCGCCGATGAGGTTGTGAGCGATCGCGGTCGCGGCCTCGTCGTCGAGCTCGGGCGGGGGCTCTGAGATGTCATAGCCCCACACGATCAGCCACTCGTTCCAGGTCCGCACCATCCGCACCAGGCCCAGTCCGATCCCGCCGATGTCTGAGCCGGGCTGGAGCACCCAGTACAGGACGCTGGGGCGGTGGGCCACCTTCGCGCTCAGGTCGGCCGAGAAGACGATGTTCATCGAGCCGGCGACGTCCATCTGCCCCTCGAAGGGCAGGTCGACGTCGCGGGCGATCTGGCTGCGCCCGCCATCGGCACCGATCACGTACTTGGCCACGATCGTGTACTCGCTGCCCGAGACGCGGTCGCGCACCCGGACCTCGACGTCGGCGTCACGCTGGACCAGGCTCAGATACTCGGTGTCGAAGCGGATCCGCGACCCGCGCTCGGCCGCATGGCCGACCAGGATGGGCTCGAGCAGGGTCTGGGGCAGGTCGCAATGGGTGCAGGGACTGGCCAGCGTGTAGTCGGCCTGCCGGGCCGGATGGGTGCCCCAGGTGCGCACCCGGCCGATCTCGTCGCCCGAGAGGCTGGTGCAGAACACCGTGTCGCCCATCAGGTGCTGCGGCGTCCCGTTGGCCGTGATCTCGTCTTCGATCCCCAGGTCGCGGAAGATCTCGACGGTCCGCTGGTTGGTGATATGCGCGCGGGGGGTGTTGGCGGTCCACCGGTACTTGGTCACCACCATGTGCTCGACGCCCAGCGTGGCCAGGGTCAGGGCCGCGGTGGCGCCCGCGGGGCCCGTCCCCACCACCAGCACGTCGGTGTGGATCGTGTTGGTCATTGCCCGAAACCTTTCACAGACCGGGCCTGACGTGCAATCGTCAAGGCGCCGCGGCACCCGCCGTCAACGGCGGCTGCGTGCATTGACTGGGCCGCAGTTGGTCAAGCTGGTAAGAATGCTGCGGACAGTCGGCCCCGTCGGAAAGGACAACGCCTGATGGCCACAGGAATCGGACAGCGGATTCGCCGCCGGGAGGACCCGCGCTTCCTCCTGGGTCGGGGCCGGTACGTCGACGACACCCGGATCGAGAATGCGCTCCACGTGACCTTCGTGCGCTCCACGGTGGCGCACGGCACGATCACGTCGATCGACGCCGACGAGGCGCGCGCGCTGCCCGGCGTGCAGGTCTTCACCGCCGCCGACCTCGGGCTCCAACCCAGCCCGCCGCCGCCGATGCTCCAGGTCCACGAGAGCATGTTCCGCGCGCCGATGGCGGTCGACAAGGTCCGCTACGTCGGCGAGATCGTGGCCGCGGTGGTGGCCGAGTCGCGCGAGGCGTCCGTCGACGCCTCGCAGCTTGTGATGGTCGACTACGACCCGCTGCCCGCCGTCACCGACATCCGGGAGGTGGTCAAGGACGAGGTGCTGCTGTTTGAACCATCGGGCTCGAACACGTGCCTGCGCATCCCCGGCGCGGGCGACGAGAACCTCTTCGAGGGCTGCGACGTGATGATCACTGGCTCCAACGAGAGCCCCCGCCTGCTGGCACTGCCCATCGAGCCCCGCTCGACGGTGGCGGAGTTCGAGGACGGCAAGCTGACCATCCGCCTCTCCACCCAGACGCCCCACCAGGACAAGGCTGGTATCGCGGCCACGCTGGGGCTCGAGCCCGACCAGGTCCGGGTCATCGCGCCCGACGTCGGCGGCGGCTTCGGCGGCAAGGGGTTCGACGTGGAGGACATTCTCATGGGTGCGCTGGCGCGTGGGACCGAGCGGCCGTGCCGCTGGACCGAGACGCGCTCGGAGCACATGGTGGCCATGCACCACGGCCGCGCGCAGTGGGCCGACTTCGAGCTGGGCGGCACACGCGACGGGACGTTCAAGGCCCTGCGCGTCAAGCTGCTCCAGGACGCCGGAGCGTACCCGGGCATCGGGGCCTTTTTGGCCGTGCTGACCCAGATGATGTCCAGCGGCGTCTACGACATCCCCAAGATCGAGGTCGACATCACCTCGGTTGTCTCCAACTCCACGCCGATCGGGCCCGTGCGCGGGGCCGGCCGGCCCGAGGCCACCCAGATGATCGAGCGCGCCGTCGACATGTACGCCGGCGAGATCGGGATGGACCCGGCCGAGCTGCGCCGGCGCAACTTCATCCCCAACGAGAAGTTCCCCATCGAGACCGCCGCCGGCGCGCACTACGACATCGGCGACTACGGCGGGGCGCTCGACCGCGCGCTCGCGCAGGCCGGCTACGAGGACCTGCGCGCCCAGCAGGAGCGCCTGCGCTCCGAGGGCTCAGACACGCTGCTGGGGATCGGCCTCGCCGTCTACGTCGAGATCACCAACGGCATCTCCGAGGGCGAGTTCGGCGCGGTGGAGATCACCGGGGACGGCGGGGCGATCGTCCGCACCGGCTCCTTCTCCCACGGCCAGGGCCACGAGACGACGTTTGCTCAGATCGTGTCCGAGCGCACCGGCATCGACCTGGACAAGATCCAGGTGCTGGCCGGCGATACCGACCGGGTGCCCCGCGGCACCGGCACCTATGGCTCGAAGTCCACCCAGATCGGCGGGGCGGCGGCCGGGCAGGCGTCGGAGATCCTCGTGGAGCGGGCCAAGGAGTTCGCCGCCAACGCGCTGGAGGCCAACCCCGAGGACATGGTGCTGGACCTCGACACCGGCAGCTTCCACGTCACCGGCTCGGCCCAGCCGGCGCTGGGGTGGTCAGAGCTGGCCGACCGGCTGGCGGAGGACGGGCGCCTGGCCGAGCTCAGCGCCGAGACCGACTTCAAGCCCGACCAGCCGACGTTCCCCTTCGGCGCGCATATCGCGGTCGTCGAGGTCGACGCCGAGACCGGCTCGGTCCGGCTCAAGCGCCTCATCGCCTGCGATGACGCCGGGCGGATCATCAACCCGCTGGTGGCCGACGGCCAGGTGCACGGCGGGCTGGCCGCGGGTGTCGCCCAGGCGCTGTATGAGGAGGTGCGCTACGACGCCGAGGGCAACCCTCAGCACGGCAACCTGGTGACCTATTGCATCCCGACCGCCGCCGAGCTGCCGTCGTTCGAACGCATCCAGATGGAGACCCCCACCCCGGTCAACCCGTTGGGGGCCAAGGGCATCGGCGAGTCGGGGACGATCGGCGCCACCCCCGCGGTCCACAACGCCGTGGTCGACGCGTTGTCGCACCTGGGCGTGCGCCATCTCCCGATGCCGGCCAACGGCGAGACGGTGTGGCGGGCGATCCAGGGCGCGAAGGCCGCCGCCGCCCAGGTGCGCACGTGACGTTGGCGCGGCGCTAGACGAGTTCCAGCAGGTCCGCAACTCCGTCGATGGCGGCGTCGGGGCGGCGCTTGGGCGGGACCTGCGCCAGGTCGATCTGGCCGCTGATGCCGCTGCGCACCAGCACGGTCTGCGAGCCGCCCAGCTTGCCCAGGGCGACGTCCATGCCGAGGTCGTCGCCGATCACCGCGATGTCCTGGGCCGGGACGCCCAAACGGTCCTGCAGGGCGCTGACGGCGGCGCGCGACGGCTTGCCCAGCACGCGCGGCCGGGCACCCGAGACCTTGGCGATGGCGGCGGTGATCATGGCGCCGCGGCTGAAGATGATCCCGCCGGCCCCGGCGTAGCCGCGGACGTAGCTGGAGGTGAACAGTGGCGCGCCATGGGTGGTGATGGCGCGCGCCGCCCGCTCGACCTCGGCCAGCGCCACGTCCTGGAGGTGGGCCACGAACACCGCCCGGGCGTCCTCACCATCCGTGAGCGCGACGCCGTGATCGCACATGTGGTCCTGAACCAATTCGGTCGCGAAGACGTGCACGGGGTGGCGCGCCGGGTGGCCGCGCAGCCAGGCGGTGGCGCTGTCGACCGGGGTGAGCACCTCGTCGTCGGCGACGTGGAGGCCGTCGTCGCGGAGTCCCTGGGCGATCCGGGGCGACGGCACGTGGCTGCCGTTGGTGAAGAGCACCAGCCGGCGGCCCGAGCCGCGGATGCGCTCCAGCACCTCGACGGCACCGGGTTGCGGATGGCCGCGGCCGTCGGGGCCGCGATGCAGCAGGGTGCCGTCGATGTCGAACATGAACGCCCGCGCTGCGCCGAGCCTCAGGCGTCCGTTGTCACCCACGGCGCCACACCACCCGCTCGGTATCGGTGTGGACCTCAACGCTGGTCAGCGATGGGCGCCGCTCGAGCTCTTTGAGCAGCGTGACCAGTGGAGCGCGGCCGGGACGCGCCGCCGGCAGGGGGCCCCGCGGCCGGGTGCCGGAAGCGTCGCGCGCCGCCACCATGGCATCGACCTGCTCAGCCGGCATGGTGAGGCGCAGCAGCAGGTCCTCCTCGGAGATGCGGTGGCCGAACTTCTCGCGCGCGCCCTCCAGCGTGATGGGCTGGAGCTCTGAGAGCTTCTGCGCCTGGGGCCGAGCGAGGACCCTGTCGGCGATGCTCGAGTCGACGGGAGCGGGCGGGTCGCCGTAGTGGCCCAGGAAGAAGCGCACGGTCTCGTCAGAGACGTTGGCCCAGCGCTCGGAGTCGATGACGTTGCGGGCGGCCTGGCTGGCGATGAACTGGGAGACGGGGGTGACGATGATCGGGTAGCCCATCTCGGCGCGGACGCGGGTCACCTCCTCCAGCACCTGATCAAACAGCTCG
>DASXCN010000549.1:0-4027 GCA_036491155.1 Solirubrobacteraceae bacterium
GGCAAGGCGCTGGCCCTGGCCCGCTCGCCCCATCCGCTGGTGCTGACCAAGGCCAACTCGCGGGCCACGGTCCACCGCCCGGCGTACCTGGACTACATCGGCGTCAAGCAGTTCGCGCCCGACGGCACCGTGCTGGGCGAGCGGCGCTTCCTGGGCCTGTACACCACGACGGCCTACAAGACCAGCCCGCGCGACATCCCGCTGCTGCGCGACAAGGTCGAGCGCGTGCTCGCCCACGCCGCCTTCCCGCCCGACAGCCACGACGCCAAGGGGCTCATCGACATCCTGGAGTCGCTCCCGCGCGAGTTGCTCATCCAGATCGACACCGAGGATCTGTTCGAGATCGCCATCGGCATCCTCGGCCTGGGCGAGCGCCAGCGGGTGCGCCTGTTCGTCACCGCCGATCAGCTTGACCGCTTCGTCTCGTGCACGCTGTGCCTGCCCCGCGACCGCTTCAACACCGAGAACCGCCAGCGCGCGGGGCGGATCCTCGCCGAGGCCTTCGGCGGCGGCCAGGTCGACTGGCGCCTGCAGCTGGGCGAGTCGCTCATCGTCCGCGTCGACTACGTGGTGCACACCCCCGGGGGGGTGCCCGACACCTACGACGCCGCTGAGATCGAGGCGCGCATCGCCGAGTCGACCCGGGCCTGGACCGACCAGCTGCGTGCCGTGCTCATCGCCGCTCACGGCGAGCAGCGCGGAGGGGAGCTGTATGCACGCTACGGGGAGGCGTTCCCGCCCGGCTACCGCGCCGACCGCTCCGCCGAGACGGCCCTGTTGGACGTCGACCGCATCGAGGAGCTCATCGCCGCCGGCCACCCGATCATCGACATCTACCGCCGGCCCGCCGAGAGCGAGAACCTCATCCGCTGCCAGCTGCTCAGCGCCCGGCGTATCTCGCTGTCTGACGTGGTCCCGACCTTCGAGCACATGGGCGCCAAGGTCGTCGACGAGCGCCCCCACGAGATCAGTCCCGCGGGCACCAGTCCGGTGTGGATCTACGACTTCGGCCTCACCTGCGATCCGCAGGGCCTGGCGCGGGCCGGGACCTCCTTCGCCGACGTCATCATCGCCGTCTGGTCAGGCCACCTCGAGGACGACCGGCTCAACGGCCTGGTCATGGGCGCGGGGCTCGTCGGCCGCGAGATCACGATCATCCGGGCCGTCCTGCGCTACCTGCGCCAGGCGGCCGTCGCCTTCTCGGACTCGTACATGACCGAGACGCTCCTGAGCCACCCGACCATCGCGGTGGGGCTGGTGCGCCTGTTCGAGGCGCGCCTGGATCCCGACCACGCCGACGCGCCGCGCGCCGAGGCGCTCACCGCGGAGATCGAGGCTGAGATCGACGACGTCCAGAGCCTCGACCAGGACCGGATCCTGCGCAACTTCCTGGCCGTGGTGCTGGCCATCCTGCGCACAAACTACTACCGCCTGGTCCCCGGCAGCGACCCGCCCGAGCCGCTGGGATACCTGTCGTTCAAGCTCGACCCCGCCGGGATCGACGTGCTGCCGCGGCCCCGGCCCCGCTTCGAGATCTTCGTCTATTCGCCGCGTGTCGAGGGCATCCACCTGCGCGGCGGCAAGGTGGCCCGGGGCGGCATCCGCTGGTCAGACCGCCGCGAGGATTTCCGCACCGAGGTGCTGGGCCTGATGAAGGCGCAGATGGTCAAGAACGCCCTCATCGTCCCCGTCGGCTCCAAGGGCGGCTTCGTGGTCAAGCGTCCGCCCAGGACCGGCGGGGCCGACGCGCTGCGCGAGGAGGGCATCGCCTGCTACCGCAGCTTCCTCTCGGGCCTCCTGGACCTCACCGACAACTACGCGGGCGCGGAGGTCGTCCCGCCCGAGCGAGTCGTGCGCTACGACGACGACGACCCCTACCTGGTGGTGGCCGCCGACAAGGGGACGGCCACCTTCTCGGACATCGCCAACGAGGTGTCGGCGCAATACGGGTTCTGGCTGGGCGACGCCTTCGCCTCGGGCGGCTCGCGCGGGTATGACCACAAGGCGATGGGCGTCACCGCCCGCGGCACGTGGGAATCGGTCAAGCGCCACTTCCGCGAGCTCGGCACCGACGTGCAGAGCGATGCGTTCACCGTGGTGGGCATCGGGGACATGTCGGGCGATGTCTTCGGCAACGGGATGCTGTGCTCTGAGCACATCCGGCTGCTGGCGGCGTTCAACCACGCCCACGTCTTTCTGGACCCCAACCCGGACCCGGCCGTCAGCTACGCCGAGCGCCGCCGCGTGTTCGAGATGGGGCGGTCGTCGTGGAGCGACTACGACGCCGCGGCCATCTCGCCCGGTGGCGGCGTGCACGCCCGTAGCCTGAAGTCGATCCCGATCACCCCGGAGGTCAAGGAGGCGCTCGGGATCGAGGCCGACCGCCTGTCGCCCAACGAGCTCATCGGGCAGCTGCTGCGCGCGCCGGTGGACTTGCTCTTCAACGGCGGGATCGGCACCTACGTCAAGGCGGCCGACGAGACCCAGGCCGAGGTCGGCGACCGTGCCAACGACCCGGTGCGCATCGACGGCGCGCAGCTGCGCTGTCGCGTCGTCGGCGAGGGCGGCAACCTTGGATTCACCCAGCGCGGAAGGATCGAGTATGCGCTGCGAGGCGGGCCAGACGGCGACGGAGGCCAGATCAACACCGACGCCATCGACAACGTGGCCGGCGTCAACACCTCCGACCATGAGGTCAACATCAAGATCCTCCTCGACGAGGTCATCGCCGAGGGGGAGATGACCCAGGACGAGCGCAACGCGCTGCTGGTCTCGATGACCGACGCCGTCGGCGGCCGGGTCCTCTACGGCAGCTACACCCAGACCCAGGCGCTGAGCCTGGCCGGCGCGCAGGCGGTGCAGATGCTCGACGTCCACGCCCGCCTCATCCGGCGACTGGAGCAGGTGGCGGGCCTGGACCGCGAGCTCGAGTACCTGCCGTCGGAGAAGACGATCGCGGCCCGGCGCAACGAGCGCCGGGGGCTCGTCTCTCCCGAGCTGGCCACGCTCATGGCCTACGGCAAGATCTTCCTGTACTCGGAGCTGGTGGAATCCGACTTCCCCGAGGACCCGTACCTCATCCGCGACCTCGAGCGCTACTTCCCGGCGCCGCTGCCCGATCGTTTCCTCGAGCACATCCGCCACCACCGGCTGCGCCGGGAGCTGATCGCCACCGTGGTCGCCAACCAGCTGGTCGATCGCGCCGGCATGACCTTCGCCTTTCGCCTGGCCGAGGAGACGGGGGCCCGCGCGCCCCAGCTGGCGCGGGCCTACGCGGTTGCGCGTGATGTCTTCGAGATGCGCGGCTTCTGGGAGGCGGTGGAGGCGCTCGACAACCAGATCGAGGCCGGGACCCAGCTGTCGATGCTGATCGAAGGGCGCCGGCTGGTCGAGCGCGCCGCCCGCTGGGTGGTGCGGGCCCGCCCGCGCGCGGGCATCGACGTGACCGCGATGACTGATCGCTTCGCCCCCCCGGCACAGGTCCTCGCCGCCGCGCTCCCCGACGTCCTGCGCGGCCAGGATCGCGACCGGTTCACCGAGCGGCGCGCCGACCTGGAGGCCGGCGGCGTGCCCGAGCAGCTCGCGCACCGGGTGGCCAGCATGCAGTCGCTGCTCTCGGTCTTCGACATCGTCGTCGACGCCGGGCTGACCGCCACCGAGCCGCCGCGGGTCACCGACGTGTACTTCGCCATCAGCGCCCGCCTCGGGCTCGACTGGCTGCGCGACCGCGTGCTGGAGCTGCCCCGCACCGATCGCTGGCAGTCGCTGGCGCGCGCCGCGCTGCGCGACGACCTGTACCGGTTGCACCGCTCGCTGACGCGGGAGATCCTGCTCTCCGCCGCCGAGTTCGACGCCACCGAGCCGGTCGAAGACTGGCTGGAGCGCAACGCGGCGGCCGTGGCGCGCGCCGACGCGATGCTGGCCGACGTCCGGGCCTCGCGGGAGTACGACACCACCACCCTGCCGGTGGTCCTGCGTGAGCTGCGCAGCCTCGTCGCCGACGCCGGCCAGCTCACCTGAGCCCGGC
>DASXCN010000550.1:0-2603 GCA_036491155.1 Solirubrobacteraceae bacterium
ACTGAAACCACTCGCCGAGGCCCGTGTGCTGGACAATCTTCCACGACTCGTCGGCGACGTTGATGAGGCGCTCGCGGCCGGGGCGCTCGGCCATGCGGGCGAGGAGCGCGCTCATCCACGCCGTGGCGCAGGCCATCAGGATCCCCACCGCGGGCGAGTCCTTGACCGCGTGGAGGTCCAGGACGACAAGCCTGGAATCGAGGTCGAGCCCCGGCGTCGTGGGACCGTCGAACATGCCGCGGAGCGGTCCCTCGCACAGGTCCTGAAGCGCCAGCGCGCAGCGCCGGACGTCGGCGGCGAGCGTCTCGGGCGATGTGCGCAGGCGAACGGCCATGTCCGCCGTGGGGCTGAAGAGCGCCGTCGCGATCTCCGGCAGCGTCGGGTCGGCGCCTGCGCCCGCGTCGCGCACGACACGCAGCGCCTCGCGGAGCGCGCCCGCCTCGATCTGGGTCACCGGTCCGCCGAGGGCGGTGACGGCGACGGCCCGGAGGAGCTCGAGCTGGGCGTGCTCCTCGGGTCGGGAGGCGAGGGGATTGAGTCGGACCCCGGCGCCGGGCACGAGGGAGATCGGCTTGACCCCGACCGCGTCGCACAGGGGTCCGTACTCGCGCTTGACGTCGAGCACGAAGGCGCGGCGGCCGAACAGGAGCATCCGCCACAGCAGCGTCTTGACGAGCGCGCTCTTGCCCTGGCCGAGCTTGCCGAGCACGATCACGTTGGGGTCGTCCAGCGCGCCCTCGCCGTAGAGGACCCACGGGTCATAACAGAACGCGCCGCCGCCAGAGTCGCGCCCGATGTAGACGCCTCGGCCGCCAAGCCCGCCCGCGTTGACGAACGGGTAGACCGCCTGAGCATGACGGGTGGTGCAGCGGTGGCCCGGTCGCTCGGTCCTCACCGCAGCCCCCGGCACAGCGGCAGCGTGAAGGTGAACGCGTCGGCCTGTTGACCGTAGAGTCGGTGCAGCTCCAGCCGCGCCCGTGCGGCCTGCTCGAGCACCTCGGCGCACGCGTGGCGCAGGTCGTCGGGGTCGCGGCCGGTGACGGTGACAAAACCGCTCATGCGGACCTCGCTGTGGCCGGCGGCCAATTCGGCCTCGCGTCTGCGGGTGGCGTCCGCCGCCTGGCGCTGGCGCGCCGTCTCGGACTGCCCGAAGCGAGCGCGCAGCTCCCGGTCGGCGCGATCACGCGTGATCGCGGCCTCCACCTCGCGCGTGGAACGGGCCCCGGGGAGGGGCTCGAACGTCACCGAGACGGTGCGCACCACCCCGGAATGGCCGAGCAGTGAATCCATGAACATCGGGGACACCTCCACCCGCGGCCATGCGCCGATCCAGTACGTCGCGTGCAGCGCGTCGTCGGCCTGGTAGTGCTCCCAGGTCTCGCGGGCGCCCAGCGGCCAGGCGTTGACGTCGTCTGACCCGTCCCGGTCGGGGTCGCACGCGTCCAGGGCGGTCAGCTCCGATCGGGCATACGGGTCAAACGCGGTGCGCAGCGTCCGTGCGAGCTGTCCCGGGCTGAGCGCCCCGAGCACGGTGACCTCGGCGGCCTCGAGGCCCTGGGCGATGCGCTCGGTCTGCTCCACCAGCGCGCGCGTGGCGCCGGCGGCGCCACGGTCGCGCACGCGCTGGACGTCGACCTGGGTCGCCAGCAGGATCTCGTGCTCCTCGGCCACCCGCGCCGTCGACGAGATCAGCTCCAGATAGGAGTCGATCATCGGCGTCCCGCGCAGCGGGACCGCGGGGTCGCGTTCGGTGTGGACCCATCGCACGAGCTCGTCGCCCTGGGCGGGCGCCGTGCGCTCGATCCACTGCAGGCGCCGGACGGCGCTGCCGCCGGCTCCCGACAGGACCAGGCCCCATCGAGCGAGGCGACGTTCCTGAGCGTCGTGGTCAAGCAGCGAGAACGCCACCACCCGACAGGCGAGCACGGCGCTCAGCCGCCGGCCGGAGCGCTCGGACAGCACCCCCAACGGGCGCCCGTGATAGTCCGCCGTCTCCAGGCGGACGTCGCGCAACTGCGGCGGCGCCACCGGGGTCGGCGAGCGTCCGGGCAGGATACGCCGTCCAGCGCTGCGCACGCGCGACCCGGCTGTCGGCGCCGTCGAGGTGAACTGGCGCTGCCCGACCCGCCGGCGCCCGAACGCGAGCATCAGGGGCAGCCACTCCTCCACGGTGTGCCCGCCGACCGGCACGCAGGTCGCCACCAGTGCCGCCGTCAGCGCCGCACCGGCCAGGAGCACGCCGAGCGCGGAGGGGGCGAGGTCGAGCACGGCGATTCCCGCCACCACGCCGGTGGCGATCACTGCCGCCTGGCCCATGCGAACGGGGCCCAGCAGCCCGCGCTGCTCCAATGGGCCGAACGAGTAGGTGAGGCGACGCTCGCTCACGACGGCTCGTCCCCGGGATCAGGGGGTGGCGGCGGGCCGGGGTCCGGGAGCGGGCCGCCACCGTCGAGCACCGGCTGATCGATCGGCATCGGCTCGGCGTCGAGGCCCATGGAGCGGAACACCTCCGGGAGCTCGCCGTCCCGCGCCGTGGGCCCGAACGCGTCGGTCTGCGGGTCCGGGATCGGCGAGGGTGTGGGCTCCGCCGGCGCCGGGGCGAA
>DASXCN010000551.1:0-3543 GCA_036491155.1 Solirubrobacteraceae bacterium
CGCGCCCTCGAGGTCCGCGGCGGTGACGTAGCCGGTCTCGGCGGCGTTCATGCGGCCGGGGAGCCGCGTCGTGACCTCCTGGACGATCCAGGTGTTGTTGTCGGGGTCGGTGAAGTACGTAAACGAGCCGTAGCTGGCGCGCCCGGGATCGACGCCGGGTTGGCGCGCCTCGACCGGGAAGGGCGGGCCGTGCCAGATGTCGCTCGCGTCGATCCCGTGGATGACGAGGTCGGCGTGGGCCGCTTCGATGTCGGAGACGACCAGCACCGCCTGGCCCGCGCCGGGCGCGGCGGTCGTGAGGCCGGTGCCGAACGTGACCGAGGTCCCGGAGCCCGGGGGGGTGAACTGGACGATGCGAAGCCCCTCGAGCGGGGCGACGTCGTCGTCGAGCCTCCAGCCCAGGCGCTGGTAGAAGGCTTTGGCTCGGTCAACGTCAGACACGGGAATGACCTGGTTCTCGAGCTTCATGTCGACCTGTCCGAGGGTCGAGGCGTTGCTCGTGCTGTCGGGTTCAGTGGCGGTCATGGCTACCTCCGGGGCGTTTCAGAAGACTGCCTTTGTCTTCGTCGTGGGGATTGGACCTGCAGCGTGCGCCCCCGTCGTGTCCCTCGCGTCCGGAGCACCCCCGGGATCGCACCCCGTGGGAGATGGCCGGGTCACGGGCCCTCGGCGCCAGGGTTGTGAACCCCCCGAGGCACCCCTACGCTGGCGGGGCCATGTCAACGACCATCCCCGGCCGGCCGCTGCTGGGTCGGCGCAGCGAGTGCGCGGCACTCGATCAGTTGGTGGCGAGCATGCACGCGGGCCTGAGCCGGGCGCTGGTGCTGCGCGGGGATGCTGGAGCGGGCAAGAGCGCGTTGCTGGAGTACCTGGCCCAACACGCGTCGGGGTGCGAGATCGCGCGGGTGGCCGGGGTCGAGACAGAGATGGAGCTCGCGTACGCCGGGTTGCACCAACTGTGCGCGCCGTTGCTGGATCGCCTGGAGCGGCTTCCAGGGCCGCAGCGCGACGCGCTCGGCGTCGCGTTCGGTCTGCGTCACGGCGACGCGCCGGATCGGTTCCTTGTCGGGCTGGCGGTTCTGAGTCTCCTCGCCGACGCCGCCGAGGAGCGACCTCTGGTCTGCATCGTGGACGATGCGCAGTGGCTGGACGCGGCTTCGGCACGGGCGCTGACGTTCGTCGCGCGGCGTCTCGGCGCGGAGTCCGTTGGGCTGGTGTTTGCCGTGCGCGAGCTGGGTCGCGAGCGGACGTTCGAGGGGCTTCCTGAGCTGGTCGTCGGCGGGCTGAATGACGATGAGGCGCGCGCGTTGCTCGCGACCGTCCTCACCGGCCCGCTGGACGAGCGCGTACGGGATCGGATCGTGGCTGAGACTCGCGGCAACCCGTTGGCCCTGCTCTGGCTTCCGCGCGGTTGGACGCCGGCCGAGCTCGCCGGTGGGTTCGGCCTGGCCGACGCCCCGGCAGCGCTGGCGGGGCGGATCGAGGAGAGCTTCTTGGCGCGGTTGGCGCCGCTGCCGCCCGCCACGCGGCTGCTGCTCCTCGTTGCCGCCGAAGAGCCTGTGGGGGATCCGGTGCTGGTGTGGCGTGCGTCGGCGGAGCTCGGTATCGGACCCGACGCTGCGGCGCCGGCCGCCGCCGCCGGGCTGCTCGATTTTGGTACGCAGGTGCGCTTCAGTCATCCGCTCGTGCGTTCGGCGGTCAAGCGCGCGGCGGCCGCGCAGGAGCGACAGTGCGTGCACCGGGCACTCGGGCAAGCGACCGATGCCGACCTCGACCCTGATCGCCGCGCCTGGCACCGCGCCCACGCGACAGCCGGCCTTGACGAGGACGTCGCCGCCGAGCTGGAGCGCTCAGCCGGGCGCGCGCGGGCTCGCGGCGGCCTTGCGGCGGGGGCGGCCTTTCACGAACGCGCCGTCGCGTTGACGCCCGACCCGCGGCGCCGGGCGCAGCGTGCTCTCGTCGCGGCACGGGCCAAGCACCAGGCGGGCGCCGATGACGCGGCGCTGCGGCTGCTGGCCGTCGCCGGCGCAGGACCGCTCGACGAGCTTGAGCAGGCCCGCGCCGAGCTCCTGCAGGCGCAGATCACCTTCGCGACGACGCGGGGCCGCGACGCTCCGCCGCTGCTGCTGCAGGCGGCCAAGCGGCTTGAGCCGCTGGATCCCAGGCTCGCGCGTGAGACATACCTCGAGGCCTTCGCCGCCGCGCTCTCCGCTGATCGCCTGGCGAGTGGCGCCGGTGCGCGCGAGGTCGCCACCGCCGTTCTCGCCGCTGCTTGGGAGCCGTCGACCCGCGCCTGCGACCTGCTGCTCGACGGGCTCGCCCGCGTCACCTGCGAGGGCTACGCGGCGGGCGCGCCGGCGTTGAAGGTCGCGCTGCGCGCCTTCCGGGACGCCCGGATCGCTGAGGACGAGGAGCTGCGCTGGCTGTGGCTGGCCGGCCGCATCGCTCGGGCTCTGGCCGATGATCAGGCGTGGGACGAGCTCACCGCCCGCCATCTCGAGCTGGCGCGCCGCGCCGGCGCGTTCTCGGCGCTGCCGGTCGCGCTCACCGACCGCGTGCTCATCGAGCTGTTCTTGGGCAACGTCGGCACGGCCATGTCGCTGGCCGCCGAGTCAGACGCGGTCATCGAGGCCACCGGCAGCCACCTGACGCTGCGCACCTCCATCGTGCTGGCGAACTGGCGCGGACGGGACGCTGAGGCTGAGGCGCTCATCAAGGCGCGTCGGCAGGACGTGCTGCGGCGCGGCGAGGGACTGTGGCTCTCCGCCACCGACTGGGGTAGCGCGATCCGTTACAACGGACTCGGCCGCTACGAGGAGGCGCTCGCCGTGGCCGAGCGGGCGGTCGAGGCCGCACGCGGGCTGGGACCGCCGATCTTGCTGCTGGCGGAGCTGATCGAGGGCGCCGTGCGCAGCGGCCAGTCGGCGCGCGCGACTGGTCCGCTCGCCCAGCTCGCCGAGATCGCCCATGCCGCCGGCACCGACTGGGCGCTGGGGACCCATGCCCGCACGGCGGCGATGCTGGCTGAGGGCGCCGCCGTCGAGCGGCTCTACCGGGAGGCGATCGAGCGGCTGGCGCACGTCAAGACCCGCGCCACGCTGGCCCGCGCGCACCTCCTCTACGGCGAGTGGCTGCGCCGCGAGCACCGCCGCGTCGACGCCCGCGAGCATTTGCGCATCGCCCACGCGATGCTCTCGGATATCGGCATGGAGGCCTTCGCCGAGCGCGCCCGCCGTGAGCTGTTGGCCACCGGCGAGACGGTGCGCAAGCGCACCGTTGAGACGCTCGACGACCTGACGCCCCAGGAAACGCAGGTCGCGCGCCTGGCCGCCGACGGGCAGACGAACTCCGAGATCGGCGCCCAACTGTTCCTCAGCCCGCGCACGGTGGAGTGGCATCTGACCAAGATGTTCGGCAAGCTCGGGATCAGCTCGCGCAAGGAGCTTCGCTCGGCGCTCTCCGATGTCGGGCAGCGGGAGTCGCGCGCCAGCAGCGACGGCGGTCTCGAGGGGTCCCCGACGCCGGCGGGGGCGACCGTGAGCC
>DASXCN010000552.1:0-7641 GCA_036491155.1 Solirubrobacteraceae bacterium
CCAGCCCAGGGCCAGCTCGGAGAGGTCGCCGGTGCCCAGCACGAGCGCGCCGTGGTAGTTGGCCAGACGAAACAGGTGCGACGTGCGCTCGCCGGCCTGGACGTTCTCGTACGTCACGTCGTACTGGGGCTCGGCGCCGTCGGCAGCCGGGTGGCCGAGGTCGCGCAGCATCTGGTTCGCGGAGGGCTTGATGTCCATCTCCGCCGCGCTCACCCCCAGCGCCTGCATGAGCGCGTGGGCGTTGCGCAGCGTGCGCGCGCTGGTGGCAAACCCCGGCAGCGTGTAGCCGAGCACGTTGGCGCGCGGCAGCCCCAGCCGGTCCATCGCCCGCGCTGCGACGATCAGCGCGTGGGTGCTGTCCAGGCCGCCCGAGACGCCGATGACGATCTTCTCGATGCCGGTGGCCAGCAGTCGCGTCTGCAGGCCGCGGACCTGGATGTTGTAGACCTCCTCGCAGCGCTCGTTGCGGCTGAGGGGATCGGCCGGCACGTAGGGAAAGCGCTCGACGCGGCGCTGGAGCGCAAACGTGCCGGCGGGCACCCCGAGGTCGAACTCGATGCGGCGAATCTGCCGCGCGCGGTCGCGCAGGTCATGGATCGAGTCGCCATAGCTCGAGGTCATCATCCGGTCGGCGAGGATCCGGTCGAGGTCCAGATCGCCGAGGATCAGCTCGGGCTCGTCGGAGAAGCGCCGCGATTCGTGCAGGAGCTGCCCGTTCTCGTAGATGAGCGCCTGCCCGTCCCAGGCCATATCGGTGGTCGACTCCCCCAGACCGGCAGCCGTGTAGACGTAGCCGGAGATCGTGCGTCCCGATTGGGCCTCGCACAACAGGCGCCGGTAGCCGTCCTTGCCGATCGTGATGTTGGACGCCGAGAGGTTGGCCAGCACCGTGGCCCCGGCCAGCGCGTGGTAGGTGCTGGGCGGGATCGGCGTCCAGACGTCCTCGCAGATCTCGACGCCGAGCACGAACTCCGGCAGGTCGCGGCAAGCGAAGATCATCTCCGGGGTGAAGGGGACGGTCGTTCCCAGCAGGCGCAGCTCGTCGCCGACGAGGTCGCGCGCGGCGCGGAACTGGCGCTTCTCGTAGTACTCGTGGTACTCGGGGATGTAGCTCTTGGGGATCGCGCCCAGGATCTCGCCGCCGTGGATGACCAGCGCGGCGTTGAAGAGGCCACCCTCGGCCCGTACCGGCGCGCCGACGACGATCACCGGGCGCAGCGAGGCCGACGCGCGGACGATCTCATGCAGCGCTCCGCCGACCGCGTCCAGCAGCGCGCCCTGGTGAAAGAGGTCCTCGCTGGAGTAGGCGGCCAGCCCCAGCTCGGGGAAGATGACCAGCGCGGCGTGCTCGGCGTGGGCGCGCTGGGCCAGCTCTACGGTCCGGGCGCCGTTGAAGCGAGGGTCGCCCACGCGGACGCGCGGGACCGCCGCCGCCACCCGGACGAAGCCATGGGCGTAGGGGGACTCGAAGGGCATCCCGCCGGTCTCATCGACTGCGCGCATGCCCTCAGTATTGCCTGCTCAGCACCGAAAGCCGGGCGTGCGCGACCGCGGAGTCCTGAGACGACCTCTAAAAGCGCAGGAGTGCGGCGATGCCACCGCCGCGCTGCAGCGCGGGCGGGGCGGGGTTAGACCCTTCGCCGAATACCAGCACCGTGGCGTCCTGCAGAACCGCCGCCTGGACGACGGCCTCGCGCAGGTCCGCGACGGCCGTCGTCGCCGAGCCGTCGGCCGGACAGGTCGCTGTTCCCTCGGGGTAGAGCAACCCGCACTGCGGGCACTGCGCCCCCTGCGCGGTGAAGTTGCGCGCGAGCAGCAGGGTCTCGACACGGCGTTCGCCCAGCGCGGCGAGGGTGTCCTCGATCCCGCGGGCGGCACGGCCGGCGGCGCCGATGCGGTTGTCGAACTCGGTCAGCGCCGCCGCCGTCGCGGCATCGCGCGCCCTGGCGAGCAGTGGCTCGAGCGCGGCACGGACGTCGCTGACGCTCGCGGTCTCGACCTCCAGGTCGAGACGACCGTCGAGCAGGAGCGGGCGCAGGTCGTTGTGCAACTCCGACCGAAACTGGTCAACGTCCTGCGCGGTGCCGCCGAGCGCCAACTGCGCAAACCGATCCTGCTGCCAACTGCGATGCAGCTCCTCGGCTACGCGGCGCATGTGGTGCTCGACGTCGGCCTCGATGCTGCGCTCGTAGTTGGACTGCGACAAGCCACCACGGCTGTGGCGGCCGTGCACGTCGTCGGCGATGTCCGCTGACTCCGTGAGCTCGGCCAGGTCGCCGACGAGAATGCGTCCCGTGCGATGGCTGATGAGTCCCACCGCGACGCGGCCTTCGGCAGGCCCTGCCACCAGGGGCTCGATGTGTGGCGATGACGCGATCACCACTCTCGCCGGCGTGGCCACCGGCAGTGCTAGGGCCTCAAACAGGTCGTCCTGGCCCGAACAGAAGACCGCGAGCGCGCGGGCGCCCGACACCGGCGGCTCGTCGGAGCCGAGGTAGGCCTCCAGGCGCTCCAGGTCGGCGGTGAGGGTCGTGCGATCGGCGTGCGACAGCTCGTCCTTGTCCATGCGGCCGTCGCGGTCGGCCTCATCGATGAGCGAACGCACCTGCGTCGCCCTCGCCGGCGCGGTGGCGAACCGCGAAGGATCAAGGTCGAGGTACACGCTGACCACGGGATGCTCGCCCGTGTGCTCGAGCATCCGTCGCGCGGTGGCGACCGCGGTGCTCATCCGTCGGCCGTTCTGTGTCCGCTGCCCCGCACGCCCGACGCACGGTCGGCGTCATCCTCGGGCGACGGCGCCTCGTAGGGGTCAGAGTCGGCGTCGGGATCCGGCGTGCCGACCGGGTTGTTGAGGCGGTGATGCGGGTCCTGGTCGGGCTGGAGGTGGGGCTCGTCGCGGTCTGAGAGCTTCTCTGACGAGGACTTGGGCTCCAGCGCGCGGTCGGCCGCCTCGGCGGGGTCGGAGGCCCGCTCGTAGACGCGGTCGGGCTCGTGCCGTGGACCAGTGTTCGGTTCGGATGGCATTGGCTTCCTCCTGGTCGTGTACCCGCGCTCTAGTTCAGCACACGGCGAGCCTCGGGACACTGCTTGCGCTAACAAGTAATGCGCTAGAATGGGTGGTGATGGCAACGAGCCCGACAGCCCCCTACAGCGTGTCCAAGGACGGCGTCGCCGAGTGGTCAGTGCTCCACGCCGACGCGTGGATCGGGCTGTTGGAGACCCACAAGCAGCTCACCCGGGCGCTGGACGCCGAGCTCGAGTCGCGCTACGGCCTGACCCTGAGCGGCCTGGAGCTCCTGGCGCGACTGGCGGCCGCCCCCGAGCGCTGCCTGCGGCTCTCGGCGCTCGCCATCCAATCGGGGCTCAGCCTCAGCCGGGTGTCGCGCATCGCGGTGACGCTCGAATCCCGGGGCCTCATCGAGCGCACGCCGTGCCACGAGGACGCCCGCGCCGTGGAAGCCCACCTCACGACGGCGGGCCTCACGCTCATGCGCGAGGCCCAGGCCACCCACTTTCACTCCGTGCAGCAGCGGTTCTTCGATGAGCTGCGCCCCGGCGAGCTGGAGGTCCTCGCCGCCGTGTTCGGCCGCTTCACACCGCGCGCGGCCGAGAGCTGCACCGAGCCCGGTTCCGACGCCGCCTAGCGGCGTCTCAGACGCCACCGAGCTGCGTCGCCCACCGCTCCAGGGCGCGCAGGTCGCCCGAGCCGAGGCCGTGCCCCGCGCGCGGCTCGACGTGCACGGTGACGGCCGCGCCGGCGGTGTCAAGCACCTCGGCCAGTCGCCGGGTCTGCTCCGGCGATGAGTACGGATCGCCCTCGCCGGCCGCGATCAACACGTCGGTGCCCGGCAGGCTCAGAGCCCCCTCGGGCTCGTAGGGCAGCATCGGGCGCAGCAGCGCCGCGGCGCCCAGCAGCGTGGGGTGGCGTAACAGGAGGCTGACGGCGATGTTGGCCCCGTTGGAGAAGCCCAGCGCGGCGATCTTGCCCGGGTCGCGGCCGTAGGCCTGCGCGGCGGCCGTTACGAACTCCGCCAGCTCGTCGGTGCGCACGAGCAGGTCGGGGATGTCCAGCTGCCCGATGGCCAGGCGGCGGAAGAATCGCGGCATCCCGCTCTCGAGCACCTTGCCCCGCGGCGACAGCAGCGCCGCCGACGGCGCCACCTGGCGGCCGAGGCCGATGAGGTCGTGCTCGTCGCCGCCGGTGCCGTGCAGCAGCAACAGCGTCCAGTCGCCGGCGCTCGGCTCATAGACGTGCTGGAAGCCCAGCTCGGTCGCCGCGTTCATCGCTCGCTCCCGGTACGGGCCGGCGTGGGGCGCCAGACGCGCGTGTCGGGCAGCGACGTCAGCCGCGGCTCGATCTGGGCACGGTGCTGCTCCAGGAAGGGCGGCAACGAGAGGCCCTGGCCCATCTCCTCGGGCGCCTCGTCAGAGGCAAAGCCCGCACCGTCGAGCGTGGCCAGCTCGTAGAGGATTCCGCCGGGCTCGCGGAAGTAGACCGACTGGAAGTAGAAGCGGTCGATGACCGGGGTGGCGTTGGCGCCGGCGTTGGTGACGTGACGCTGCCACTCGGCGAGCTCGTCGCTGAGGACCGCCCAGGCGACGTGGTGCACGGTGCCCGCGCCCGGGATGCCGCGCTCGTCTGACTGCTCAAACACGATGCGGCCGCCGCGGTGCTCACCGCGCGCCTCCCAGTCGTTGGTGGCGATCTCGGAGAAGCCGAGCACCTGGGCGAGCAGAGCCTCGCTGTGGGCGGGGTCGTGGACGAGCGCGCGCACCGCTTCGAAGCCCTGGAGCGCGAACTCGGCGGGGACGTCGAGGCTGGCCGCGATCAGCGGTAGGTCGGTGGTGGTGACGACAGCCAGCTCGTGGCCCATCCCCTCGGGATCTGAGAACAGCAGCCGCCCGGGCTCGCGCTCGACGGCGATGCCCTCGCCACCCAGGCGCTCCTGCCAGAAGTCCAGGGCCTGCTCGGAGGCCACGCGGTGGACGATGCGCGAGATCATCCCCGCCCCGGCGCGGCCGGGCGCGGCGCCCGGGTACTCGAAGAAGGTGATGTCGGCGCCGGGCGAGCCGTTCTCGTCGGCGTAGAAGAGGTGGTAGACGCCGGGGTCGTCCTGGTTGACGGTCTTCTTCACCAGGCGCAGGCCCAGCACGCGCGCGTAGAAGTCGACGTTGCCGGGCGCGTCGCCGGTGATGAGGGTGATGTGGTGGATGCCTTCGATCGGATTCATGGGTGTCGGTGCTCCTCCTGGCGTTCCGTGGTGCCGGGACGCCGGTCGGACTGGGTCGGATTAACTTGCTAGCGCAAGTATACCAGCAATGCTTGCGGGCGCAAGTAACGCGGCGGTCGGCGATGATGGTCGGCAATGGCCGATGATGTGCGCTTGCCCGCTGTCGCTGCGCCCAGCCGCGTCTCGCTGTTCATCACGTGCTTCAACGACACGATGTTCCCGCAGACCGGGCGGGCCGTGGTGACGCTGCTCGAGCGCCTGGGGGTGACCGTGGATTTCCCGCTGGAGCAGACGTGCTGCGGCCAGATGCACTTCAACAGCGGCTACGCGGGCCAGACGATCCCGCTGGTCCGCCGGTTCGTCGACGTCTTCGCCGACGCCGAGATCGTGGTGTCTCCATCGGCCTCGTGCGTGGGCATGGTCCGCGACTACTACACGCGCGTGGCGGAGCTGTCCGGTGACGCGGGGCTGGCCCGGGAGGTCGCCGCGCTCACGCCGCGGGTGCTGGAGCTGTCCGAGCTCCTGGTCGACCGCCTCGCCGTCGAGGACGTGGGCGCGTA
Source organism: Solirubrobacteraceae bacterium (assembly GCA_036491155.1). GTDB lineage: Bacteria > Actinomycetota > Thermoleophilia > Solirubrobacterales > Solirubrobacteraceae > Palsa-465. The sequence goes on from DASXCN010000552.1 coordinate 5,792, forward strand.
CTTCCCCCGGCGGGTGACCTACCACCCCACCTGCCACAGCCTGCGGATGCTCCACGTCGGCGACCGGCCGTTGCGACTCCTCCGGGCCGTGGGCGGAATCGAGGTCGTCGAGTTGCCCGAGGCCGGCCAGTGCTGCGGCTTCGGCGGGACGTTTGCGGTCAAGAACGCCGACACGTCGATCGCGATGGTCTCTGACAAGGTGCGCACGATCCTCGACACCGGCGCCGAGGTGTGCGTGAGCGCCGACAACTCGTGCCTCATGCACATCGGCGGCGCCCTCTCGCGCCAGCGTGCCGGCGTGCGCACGATGCACCTGGCCGAGATCCTCGCCCAGACCAAGACCGAGGCGGGCGCGTGAGCGGCGCGGCGGCGCACGGGACGCCGGAGCCGTTCCCCAAGGCGGCGCGCGCGGCGCTGGCCGACGCCCAGCTGCGCCACAACCTCGGGCATGCCACGCACGCCATTCGCGCCAAGCGCGCCGCCGCGGTGGCGGAGGTCCCCGACTGGGAGGAGCTGCGCGAGGCCGGCCGCGCGCTCAAGGAGCGGGTGCTGCGCCACCTCGACGACTACCTGGCCCAGCTCGAGGAGTCGGTGCAGCGCGCCGGGGGCATGGTGCACTGGGCGCGCGACGCCGAGGAGTGCAACCGGATCGTCGGCGACATCGTGCAGGCCCACGGCGCCGACGAGGTGGTCAAGGCCAAGTCGCTGACCACCGAGGAGACCGAGCTCAACGAGGCGCTGGAGCGGCGCGGCATCCGCCCATGGGAGACCGACCTGGCGCAACTCATCATCCAGCTCTCCGATGACGCGCCGTCGCACATCCTGGTGCCGGCGATCCACAAGAACCGCGAGCAGATCCGCGCTCTGTTCGCGCGCGCGTTGCCCGATGCGCCGCCAGACCTCTCCGACGACCCGCGTGAGCTGGCGGAGACCGCCCGCGCCCATCTGCGCAAGCTCTTCCTGCAGGCGCGCGTCGGCATCAGCGGGGTCAACTTCGCGGTCGCCGACACCGGCACGGTGTCAGTGGTGGAGTCCGAGGGCAACGGCCGGATGTGCACCACGCTGCCCGAGGTGCTCATCAGCATCATGGGCATCGAGAAGGTCGTGCCCGCCTGGGAGGACCTCGAGGTCTATCTCCAGCTGCTGCCCCGCTCCTCCACCGCTGAGCGGATGAACCCCTACACCTCGCTGTGGACCGGGGTCTCCGACGGCGACGGTCCGCGCGAATTCCATCTGGTCCTGCTCGACAACGGGCGCACCAACGTTCTGGCCGACGAGATCGGGCGCCAGGCCCTCAACTGCATCCGCTGCTCGGCGTGCCTGAACGTGTGCCCGGTGTACGAGCGGACCGGCGGCCACGCCTACGGCTCCACCTACCCCGGGCCGATCGGCGCCATCCTCACGCCGATGCTGAGCGGGATGACGGCGGCGGGCTCGCTGCCGTACGCCTCGAGCCTGTGCGGCGCGTGCTACGAGGTGTGCCCGGTGAAGATCAACATCCCCGAGGTGCTGGTGCACCTGCGCCAGGAGGAGGTGGCCCAAGCCGAGCACGCTCCGTCGGTCCGCGAGCGCCTGGCTCCCGAGCACGTCGCCATGAACGCCATGGCACGGGTGTTCGCCAGCCGCCGGTTGTATGAAGCTGCTCAGCGCGCGGGCCGCCTGTCACAGTGGCCGCTGGTCCGCGACGGAACGATCCGGCGCCTGCCCGGCCCGCTCTCGGGGTGGACGTCGGCCCGCGACCTGCCCGCCGTACCGTCGCAGAGCTTCCGCGACTGGTGGCGCCAGCGATCATGAGCAGCGCCCGCGAGGAGGTCCTGAGCCGCATCCGCGCCGCGCTGGACGACGTCCCG
>DASXCN010000553.1:0-2127 GCA_036491155.1 Solirubrobacteraceae bacterium
CTTCCTGCTCCGGATCACTAATTGACCTGGCAGGCTGCGCGCCACGGAAGTCCGTCCCGGCGGGTGGATCTTGGCGGGTAGCCGTCGATAGGGGACTCCGTTGCCACGCGCAGCCGCCATGCCGAATCAGTGCCTTACCGCTGCGCCTGGACCTAGCCGGGGATCTGCTGGCCAACCTCGATGAGGTGGCCGTCTGGGTCGCGCATGTAGCAGCGGAGCTCATGACGCCGGTCTGTCGGCGGTGTCAGGAACTCGGCCCCTCGGGCGCGCCACTGCTCGTAGGCGGCGTGGATGTCGGCGACGCGGATGTTGAGGAAGCTGCTGACGTGACCGGGGTCGCGCGGCGGCTCGAGCGTCACCGTCGGCTTGTCATCGGTGGGCGGCCCGCCGACGTTGATGACGATCCAGCTGTTCGCGAGCGCGACGATCGACGGTTCCCCTTCCCGCAGCACCTCGCCGCCGAGCACGTCGGTGTAGAAACGCCGCGTCCGGTCGACATCGGAGGCGACGATGAAGTGGGTGAGCGCGATTCCCCCGGCGGGCGCCGGGAACTCGGCCATCGCTAGCGCTCCAGCATGGGGCGGACCTCGACGGTCCCGCCGAGCCGGGCGACCGGGATCCGCGCCGCGAACGCGGTCGCCGCGTCGAGGTCTGGCGCGTCGTAGATGTAGTACCCGTCGAGCTCGCTTCCCGCCTCGACGGCGGGGCCCTTGGTGACCTGCGGCTGTCCGCCCTCCACGCGGACCGTCACCGCCGTGCCGGCGGCCTGGAGCTGGTTGCCGTCGAGCACGCCCGAAGACTGGCGGATCGCCTCGAATTCGGCGGTCACCTTCTGCTGCTCCTCGGCGGGGAGCTCGCTGATCACGTTGTCGGTGCCGTTGAAGCGGACCTGGAGCAAGAATTTCATCTGGTTTCCTTACCTGTGCTGACTACAGGACTTCGGCTAGAGGTTCGCTGGCGTGCCGCTGCCAGCCTGGAGCGGTTCAGTGCGCAGGCTGGGACGCCGCGAGGCGCGCTTTGATCGCCTCGACCGCAGATCCCTTGATGCCTTCGTACGCTGCGGTCAAGTCCGCGCGCGTGACCGTGGTCGCGTGATGCTCCTGGGGAGCGCTGAGCGCCTCGTCGACGGCCTGCTCGGCCGAGATGGGCCCGGCCGGCAGCGGTACCGCGTCGGTGCCCATTCGGGCGGCGGCGCCCGTGTTCACGAGCACCAGCGCGAGCACCGTCACGTCGACGCCTGCCCCGCTCAGCTCGACGTGGAGGGCCTCGCCGAGGTTGAGCGGGTAGGCCTTGGTGGCGCTGTCGTTTGCCATGTTCACGCGGGAGCGAGATGAACGGGCCGGGATTGCCGGCGGTGGAGACGAGGAGGCCGATGTCGAGGTCGCCGGTCGCCTCGGTGACCCTGTTGAGGATCCCGTCGCGGCCGAGGTCGATCACGACGACGCGCGCCTGAACGCCGTATCGCGCTGTGAGCCCGGCGGCGACCTCTTTGAGGCGTTCGCGTCGCGCTAGGAGAACGACGTTAATGCCGCTCGCCGCCGCCTGGCGCGCGAACTCCTCGCCGATACCCGAAGACGCACCCGTGATGAGCGCCCACGGGCCGTACGCGTGCTTGCCGGGCTGCTTCATGTCTCCATCCTTCATACGGGTGCTTACCAGTCGAGGGCGGCGACCACCACGTTGGCGCCGCGGACCGCTTCGCGCGGACGAGGGTCAGTCGGCCGGTTCCGGCGCGGGAACCTGGTCGCGTGCGGCGGGGATGCCGCTGGGGTCGGTGGCAAGCTCGCCGCGGCTGTTGGTGGCGCGCAGCGCGATGACGGCGGCGGCGAGCAGGAAGAACGCGCAGGCGAGCAGGGCGCGGTGGAAGCCCGCGGTGAGCGCGGCATCCCGCGGGGCGTGCGCGGCGAGCAGCGCGCTGGTACGCGCGGTGGCGATGGCGGAGAAGATCGCCAGCCCGAGGGCGGTGCCGAGCTGCTGGGAGGCAGACAGCAGGCCGGCGGCGAGCCCGGCCTTGTCCGCCGGGACGCCGGCGTTGGCGGCGGTGGTGACGGAGACCAGGACGGCACCGATCCCAATCGCCATGATCACCAGCCCGGGGAGCAGGTTCTCGGGGTAGGTGCCGTGGAC
>DASXCN010000554.1:0-11845 GCA_036491155.1 Solirubrobacteraceae bacterium
AGCGCTTCTGCATGATGCCGCCGTACAGCACGACGAGCCCCGGAACGCTCATCAGCCCGACCAGGGTCGCGGCGGTCATCTGCCAAGAGGTGTCTCCCGCGCTAAGCCATGTTGGCGCTTCGACTGGCATGCATCTCCTTCGTTTTCGTGGACACCGACCCGCGTCCGCGAGTCGTGGCTGAGCCGCTCCGGCCCAAGCTGACAGCCGACAGGCTTCTCCAGTGCGCCGTTTCCCTCCATAGCCGTGAGGCCAGCGATCCCCCGACATCGCTGGACATATGGATAAGCCCCCTGCGTTTGCAGGGAAAAGCGCGGCCCGGGCCGGATCGACGGGCGCCAGGAAGTGCCGCAATATGCGGTCTTGGGAAGAAAGGAGTCAGCCGCTGCGAGGCACCGCGGGAACGGGCAATCCCGCCTTGCGACACGCATCGGCCAGCGCGTTGGCGAACGCGACGTTGGGTGAGCGCCGGCCACCTGGCTCGGTGCAGAGATCGCGAGCCGCCCTGCCGCATCGGTAGAGCTCAGAGCCGCCGATCACGGTCGCCGCGCTCACGTCGATACAACCATTACGTGATTGCCGTTGCACGCTGGTGAAGGCGATGATCACGGCGACGCCGATCACCACGAGGAGTCCGAGGACGGACCCGATCATCCACTTCTCCCGCCGGCTGACGGCTGATCGCCGGGCGACCTCCTGCCCGTGCCCTGGCGGCAAGATCAGCATCGTCGTAGTCTACGAGCGGCGGGCGCGTCAGAACGAGAGCGCGGCCCCGTGCGGGAGCACGATCACGGATCCGCGCGCCGAGTCCAGTTGCCCGCGCGCCGGCCCGCCCAGGGCGATCCTGCCCTCGGGCCCGTTGCTCTGGGAGTCGACCAGGATCAGGTCGGCGTTGCCGGCGCCGGCGAGGACCTCGGCGCCCAGCGCCTGGGCCAGTGCCTCGGCACTCTGGTGTGCGGTCCCATTGCCGCCGCCGGCCACCGAGATGGTCTGGATGCGCTCGTCGGCCCGGGTCCGCAGCCCGGCCGCGGCGACGCCGATGGCCACCGGGCTGCCCTCGAGCAGGCCCTGGGCGGAGCCACCGGGTTCGACCCGTCCCGGCGGGGTCCGGTAGTCAGACCCGAACAGGATGAGCCGCGCGCCTTCGGAGGCGGCCAGCTTGGCCAGCCCCGCGCCGGTGGACGGATCGATCACCACGTGGCGCTCGATCTCCGGCTCACCGAGCCACAGGGCTCCCTGCTCCAGCCGGCGGTCGGCGTCATAGACGCCGATCTCCTCACGCCGGGGGTCGAATTCCCGGGAGTGGCGCACATAGGCCAGTGACAGCAGAGCGCCGCCCGCGGCCAGCATCCGGCCGAGCGCGAGCGCGTCGTCGTCGTTGGTGGTGCCGTCGTAGGAGACGATGACCGAGGTCGCCATTGCGGGGAGGAATCCTGCGCGACCGGCGGCTTCGCGACATTGGCCACGTGGACAAGGATCCACCCCGCCTGGCTATCCCGGCGGCACGGCACCTCCGGTCGGCCCCTGTGCCAACCTCGGAGGGTGCGGCGATCAGCCATAGCGGTGATGGCGCTGCTCGTGCCGGCTGTGCTGCACGTCCACCATCACCACGGTTCGCCGCTGGACTACATCGGGTTGGCGGCGGCGTCGGGCGCGAGCTGGCTGGGCCTGCCCGGACCCGGGGAGCCGGTGCTCATCGGTGCGGGCGTGCTCGCCGCCAGGGGTCGGCTTGACCTCACCACGGTGTTGGTGGTCGCCTGGGCGTCGGCCACCGCTGGCGGGATCGTCGGATGGGCGGCCGGGCGCAAGGCGGGGCGCGGGCTGGTCATCGCCCGGGGGCCGTTGCGTCGGCTTCGGCTGCGCGCCATCGCGCGGGGGGAGAGGATCTTCGAGCGATATCCGGTGTGGGCCATCCTGCTCACCCCGTCGTGGATCGCGGGCATCCACCGCGTGCGCCCGACCGTGTACCACGTCACCAACGTGGTCTCCGCCGCGGTGTGGGCTGCGGGAATCGGTCTCGGCGCGTACTTCGCCGGGCCTTCGGTCATCGAGTTCGTCGACGACTTCGGCGTCGGGACCACGGTGATTCTGGTCGCGGTCATCCTCGCCGCCGTGGGCTTCGAGCTCACGCGGCGCCGCCGCCTGAGCGGCAGGCCATCGCGCTGACGCTCAGAGCTGGGTCTGGGACCAGTTGATGTTGACGATCGGGGGCGACGGCTGCCCGATCTCGAGCTGGATGTCCGCGTGGGGCAGCAACTGGATGTCGCGGGGGCTCTTCTTCCACGGCTTGCCGTTGACGAACGCCGTGACCTTTCCGCTCAGACCGCCCACCTTCGATTCGGTGAGCGGCTGGTGCCACTCGTCGAAGAAGTCGCCCAGCGTGTAGATCGCCCGGGTCGGGGACTCGATGTGGATGACCCCGTCGGTGGTGTGGGTGTGCAGCCAATAGATGCAGCTGCCGCCGCTGGCGATCGGCCCCTGGTTGGTCTGCTGGGCCTGTGAACCGGGGATGCCCACGCCCGCGGGGAGGGTGTAGGCATGGCCGTTCTTGAAAACCGCCAGGTGCGCATGGATGTGGTAGGCCAGCTGCTCGGTCGCCCCGCAGGTGATGCCGTGCACCTTGCCGGTGCCGGTCGTGCTGGCGGGGGCCAGCTCCGGGCCGGTCTGCAACGGCACGCCCTCAAAGCCGATTGCCGGCTGCGACGCCCTCGACGTCGTCCCGGTGCTCGCCGATGTGCCCGTGCTCCCCGACGCGGCAGTGCCGGTTCCGGTCGACCCCGCGGAGCCAGAGCTCGAGCTCGAGTTCGACGAGCCGCACGCGGCGAGGGCGAGGGCACAGACGAGCGCGGTGGCAGTCGGGATCAGGCGGCGGCGCATCGGATCCGCAAAGGTAGCTGGATGCGTGGCATGAGGCGTTGGTAGCGTGTGGAGCGATGTCTGACGAGTCCGCATCCGGCGGCCCGGCCCACGCTTCGTCCGCGGGCGCTGGCCTTCCCATGACCACCGGCCTGGACATCCCCGGCGTCGCGGTCACGGAGAACCTTGGAGTCGTCTACGGACTGGTCGTCCGCAGCATGGGGTTCACGGGCAGCGTGGTCTCGTCGTTCAAGGCGCTCCGCAGGGGTGAGATCAGCGAGTACACCCAGCTCCTGGAGGACTCGCGCCGGCACGCCATCGATCGCATGGTCGACAACGCCCGCCTGATGGGCGCCGACGCCATTGTCGCGGTGCGCTTCGACTCCTCCGAGATCGGCCAGCAGTTCACGGAGATCGTGGCCTACGGCACCGCGGTCAAGGTCCGTCCCTCCGCCTAGCCGCGCCGCAACGTGCAGCTGGGCGAGGCCGACCGGGAGGAGCTGTTCGAGCGGCTGAGCCGCCACCACGCCGCGGGCCATCTCGGCCTCGACGAGCTGGAGCGCCGGGTCGCCGTCGTGGCGCGAGCCACCACCCGGGAGGAGGCGGCCGACGTCCTCGCCGATCTCCCCGCTCTGCCCGGTGACGCCACCGGCCCCAACCGCGAGCGACCGCGATGGGGACGCGGGCACGGGGACGCCGACGCACCGCGCGCCAACTGGCGGCCCACCAACGAGCGCTTCCGCGATCCGAAGACCAACCGGGTGATGCGCGTCTGGGAGGACGCAGGCGGTACGCGCCATTACGTGCCCGACGACGAGGCGTCCTGACCCTGACGTCGCGGGCGCCGGATAACCGGCGCCGGCGACGTGCAGCGCAGGTCCCTCAGCGGCGGCTGCCGCCCCCGCCGAAGATCGACAGGAAGAACAGGAAGATGTTGAAGACGTCGAGGAAGATCGACGCTGCGATCGGGATTGCCCCGCCCTGCTTGGTCCGGCGCAGGCGGTTGAAGTCAAACACCGTGAACGCGCCGAAGATCACCAGCCCGGCCGCCGCGTAGATCACGTTGGCACCCGGGATGGCGACGAAGGTCGCGATCAGCCCGAACACGATGAGCGCCACCAGCGCCCAGAACAGCGTGCGCGCCCATGACGAGAGATCACGGCGGGTCGCATATCCCGCGGCGCCGAGCCCAGCGACCATCAGCGCCGTCGCACCGGCGGCCTGCCAGACGGCGGCAGGGTCCGCGCTGACGTACACCGCCAGCACCGGTCCCACGGCCATGCCAATGAAGAATCCGAGACCGAAGAGCAGAGTGATCGCCAGCTGCTCGCGGCCCTTCGCCGAGGCAAACTGCAGCCCGAAGACGCAGGCGATGGCGACGAAGAAGAACAGGATCCCCGTTCCGCCGGAGAGGTTGCGACCGATGTAGGCGCCAAGCGCCGTGCAACCAACGGTGAGGGCCACAAGCCCCATCACCTGACCGAAGACGCCGCGCGTCTGGTCCCGAGTGAGCGCCTGGTCGCGTAGCGCGTAGTCACGAGTGAAGGACATGGCCCGGAGGATAGGTGATGTCTGCTGCATTACCAGCAGTTTCATAGAGTCTTCATATACGGCGGCGCGCCCCCAGATCCGGAGCCGTGATACTGGACAACGTGTCTGACACGACCGTTGCGCCGCCCTCTGACGAGCCCGCACCGGCCAAGCGCCCGCTCCCGCGCTCGGCGTGGACGCGCTTGGCCGCCTGCACCGCCGCTGCGGCGCTTCTGCAGCTCGACGGCACGCTGATCACGGTGGCCCTCCCGACGGTGGCGCACGGCCTCCACGTCAAGGGCAGCACGACCTCGGCCGTGCTCAGCGCGTACTTCGTCGCCTACGCGCTCATGCTCATCCCCGGAGGTGAGCTGGTTGACCGGTTCGGCGCGCGGCCCCTGGCCCTCAGCGGCCTGGCCGTGTTCGCCGTGGGGGCGCTGGCCGGGGCCCTGGCCCCGTCCTTCGGGGCGCTGCTCGCAGCCCGCGTCGTCCAGGGCGCCGGGGCGGGCTTGGTCAGCCCGGCGGCGCTCGCCGGTGCGGTGTCGGGCTTCCCGCCTGAGCGGCGCGGCAGCGCCCTGGGGATCTGGGGGGCCAGCGCCGGAGTGTCCAACCTGGCCGGACCGCTGCTCGGCGGCCTGCTGACCGTCGCCTTCGGCTGGCGCGCCAATTGGTGGGCCCTCCTGCCCCTCACCGCCGCGGCGGCGATCGCCATCGCCCGGCTGCTGCCCATCCTCCCGCACGGCGGCGAGGAGGGCGGCAATCCCGCGCTGAACCGCGTCGTGCTGGCGGCGACGCTGGTGGCGGCGCTGACCTTCGCGGTCATGATCGGCGCCTTCTACATCGCCGAGCAGTACCTGCAGCGCGTCGCGGGGTTCTCCGCGCTCGGCGCCTCGGGCGCCCTCGTCCTCGTCGCGCTGCTGGTGGGCGCGGCCGCCCCGATCGCCGGCAAGCTCGTCGACCGCTACGGCGAAAGGCTGCCCGCGCTCGCCGGCTTCGCGGCCGCCGGCATCGGCCTGGCCCTGCTGGGGATCCCGGGATTCACGCTCGACGGCGTGGTCACGATCCTCCCGCTGATCCCCGTCGGCCTGGGGTTGGGGATGCTCTTCGTCCCCACCAGCCGGGCGGCGCTCAACGCCACCCCCGAGGCATCGCACGGCCGGACCTCGGCGCTGTTGTCGGTGGGGCGCCTGCTCGGCGCCGCGGTGGGGGCGGGGCTCGCCGGCATCGCCATCGCCGGCACCCTCACCGCCTCCACGGTGCACCACGCGCTCCTGCTGGGGGCGCTGGTCTGCCTCTTCATCGGGATCCCGGCCTCGATGTACCTGTCGGGCGACGGCCCCGCGCCGACGCCCGCGCGCGGCTGACCCCGACCGGCACCCTCGCACCGCCCGACCGGCCCCCTCGCACCGCCCCCGTGGGAGCGGAGCTAAGCCGAGCGCCTGGAGCGGTAGGTCCGGACCTTCTCGCGGTTGCCACACACTGCCATGTCGCACCAGCGCCCGGACCTGTTGCGGCTGGAGTCCCAGAACGCCCAGCGGCAGTCGTCGGCGACGCACGCCTTCACGCGCGCCCAGCTCCCGTCCATCGCGGCGTGGGTGACGGGCACCAGCAACCGGGCCAGCACGCCGTCAAAGCCCTCGACCCGCGGCGCGATCTCGATCGCGTCACCCTCGCCGAAGCGCACCGACAGCTGCCCCCGCTCGGCCACCTCCTCCAAGCGGCGCGCCGCTTCGCCGGGCTCCTGCTCGCCGCCGTTGTGGCTGAGAAGCACCGTGCGCAGGGACTCGCGCAGGTCGATGGCGTGCTGGAACTCGCCGGTGCCGAGCGTCGGCGCGCCCGCGTCGCGCAGCCCCTGCTCGTGCAACCACGTCGCCAGGTGGGCGGGCGTGTCCGCCCGATCCTCACCCTCCTCGAAGTCAACGGTGTTGACGAAGTCGATGACGAGCTGGAGGTTGTGCGGCGGGGTTGATTTTGGGCTTGAAACCGTCATAGTCATGTAGTAGGTTACAGGACACCAGCTAATCGCTTACGGAGGTGTCTGACGCAATGCTAGGCCACGGAGTCGCATCCGCCAACTCCTACTCTGAGAAGCGCCCGTGGCTGGACTGCACCCAGGCGCTGTTTGCGCCCACGGCGTTGACCCGCCTGCGGGCCCGGCTGCGGCGGCTCGAGCTCGACCACGCGCTTGCTGAGGGCGCCGACCCCACGTCCTCGCCGCTGTTGGCCGCGCGCGCGGCGCAGCTGGTCACACCGGCCGCCCGGCATCGGCTGGCCGCGGCGCTCGAGCGCCTCGTGCTCACCGGCGACGCTCCCCCCACGCGCTGGCGCGTGACGCCGGGTGGCCGGGCGATGGATGGCAACCGCCGGCGCGTGCTGGACCTCGCCGCCACCCTGCGCCGGGGCGGGCTCCTTTACGCGCGCGGAGTCGCCATCCTTGAGCTCGTGTTGATCGACGGGACCGGACCGACCTACACCGACGCACGGGGCGAGGGCCTCGCGCGGCAGCTGGAGCTCGCCGGGTCCAGCCTGGGCGGCTGACCTCGCCCCCGCGCGACCGCGTCATCAGCGGCCTGCGCGCCGGACTCCCCTACGGGGCCGCCTCCCTGTTGCTGGGGCTGTCGTTCGGCGTGCTGGCGCGCCCCCTGATGGGCCCGGTGGCCACCATCGTGATGTCCACCATCGTCTTCGCCGGCTCTGCCCAGTTCGCCGCGCTGGCTGTCCTGTCGGCGGGCGGCGGAGCGGCGGCGGCGATCGTCGCCGGCATGCTGCTCAACCTCCGTTTCGTCCCGATGGGGATCGCCATCGCGCCCTCGCTGCGGGCCGGGCCGCTGGGCCGGGCGCTGCGCGGCCAGGCGTTGGTCGACGCGTCGTGGGCGCTGGCCAACCGCGGCGGCGGCCGCTTCGACATCGATTTCCTGCTCGGCTCGACGCTGGCCCAGTACCCCGCGTGGGTCGGCGGGACGGTGGTCGGCGTCCTCGCCGGCGGCCTCATCGGCAACCCTCGGTCGCTGGGGCTGGACGCGATCTTCCCGGCGTTCTTCCTGGGCCTGCTCGTCGCCGAGCTGCACCGGCACGATGCGCGGCCGATGGCGGCCCTGGGCGGGGTGCTGGCGCTGGTCCTGATTCCGCTCAGTCCTGCCGGGGTGCCGATCATCGCGGCCGCCGCGGCGGTGTTCGTCGTGGCGGGGTGGACACGGTGAGCACCGAGGTCTGGGTCACCGTGGCGGGCCTGTGCGTGACCACCGCGGCCATCAAGGCCTTCGGCCCGCTGGTGTTCGGCGGCCGGGACCTCCCGGGGTTCCTCGCCCGCGCGATCCCGCTGCTGGCGCCGGCGCTGCTGGCGGCGCTGGTCGTCACCGAGACGGTGGGCGGCACCGGGCGCTCGCTGGTCTTCGACGCGCGCCTGGGCGGCCTGGCGGTGGCCGGCTTCGCCATCTGGCGCCGCTGGCCACTGGCGGTGGTCGTGCTGTGCGCGGCGGGCGCCACCGCGTTGCTCCGCGCCGTGGGCTAAGGGACGCGCCGCGGCGACCGTCATCGGCGCGAGCCGGCCGCTCAGGTAAAAGGGGCGCCGCCGCTTCCGCATCCCGCGGAGGCAGCGGCGCCCCGCACATCGGCGCCAGCGAGGATTAGCGCCGATGAGGTTGGCAAGCGCCAAGCCTGATCCTCACGACGCCCATCCGCGCAAATCCTTCCCGGCTGGAGGCAGACCTCCGTCTCCAGCCGCTGCAGGGTGGCCTCCAGCAGCCGTCGCACCCAGTCCCGGCCGCCGATCGCCAGCAGGATCCGCTCAGGTGTGGCCAGCCGGGTCACGGTGGCGGTCAGCGCCGCGACCGTCCCCACGGGGGCGCCGTCCTCCGTGCCGGTGCCCGTGGGCTCCAGCTCCCAGCGCACCTCGACCTCCGTGCCCGAGCCGACGCGCGCGATTCCCGCCAGGTGGGCCGGCGGGCGCGTGCTGAGGACGCGCGTGCGGGCGGGCCGCCGTAGCCACAGCGGGCCGCGCAGCACCATCTGCGCGCCGCGCAACCTCCCGTCGCGGGTCACGTCGAGGTCGCCCAGGACGATCCGCGCCGTCGCGAGGCGGCGATGGTTGTGGGGCCGGCTGAGGAAGGCGAACGCCTCGTCGGGCGCCACGGGCAGGCGTCGGCGAGCGGAGATCTCCATCACGAGGCCTCGCCCGCCAGCTCCTCCTCCCGGCTTGGGGCAACGGCTGGATCTCCCCCGCTGCCGCCGCTCGCGTCGATGAGGATCGCGGCCAGCGCCTCCGGCGCGTCCCACATGGGCATGTGTCCGGCCTCTGACAGCACGACGTTGCGGATCTGGTCCGGCACCCAGACCGGGCGGCGGATGAGACGGTCGTGGTCGGGCCACACCAGCGTCACCGGGCAGCGGATGCGCTCCAGGCCCTCGAAGCGCGCGGCGCGCATGGCGTCATTGACCCCGACGAAATCGGACGCCTCGGCGTAGGCGTGCACGAGCCGGCCGGCGGCGTCCGCGGGGACCCGGCGCGGGTTGGCCACCGCCCCGGACAGCAGCAGGGACCGTCCGGGCCGGGTCGCAACGGCCCAGCTCGCCGCGGGCAGCAGCGTCCGGGCGAGGCGATGGGCGATCGCCGCCTTGGGCACCAGTGGCTCGGGCCACAGGCCGGCGGGGGCGATACCGGTCACGCTCCGCGCGCTCCCCATGAGGCCCAGCTCCAGGGCCACCCAGCCCCCGAGCGAGTTGCCGGCCACGTGAGGGCGCTCCACGCCGATCGCCGCCAGATGCTCAGCCACGGCTGCGGCCAGCGCACGCGGCGTCGGCACCCGGCCGGCCAGAGCCGGGGATGCGCCGAAGCCGGGCAGGTCGATCGCCATCACCTCGCGGCGCGGGACCAGGAAGGGCACCACCGGATCCCACACGTGATGGTCGCCACCCAGCGGATGGAGCAGGACGAGTGGGGATCCCTGGCCTGTCCGGTGCTGGGCCAGCGTGGCCGGGGTGGGCCTGGTCATCACCCGGGACCCTATACCCGGCCGCCGCGACGCTACGCGTGGCCCGCGTGCCCGGTCCCGGGAAGCAATCGCGCCCGTGGGCGTCTTTGCAGGCGAGATGACCAGTGAAACGAGTCCAGGAGGACAGGCATGCGCGCCCCCAGTCCCAGCCGTGTCTTGATAGTGGCTCATCAGACCGCCGACAGCCCCGAGCTGGTCGGGGCGGTGGCGCGGCGCGCCGATGAAGGCGCCTGCACCTTCACGCTGCTCGTGCCCGCCCAGCCCCGCGGCCTACACCGCGTGGCCGATATCGACCGACACGGCATCAGCGAGGCCGAGGACCGGCTGGAGCTGGCCATTCCGCTGCTCTCCGAAGCCGCCGGTGAGTCGATCATCGGCGTCGTGGGGATGCCCGAGCCGCTGGGAGCGGTGCAGGACGCGCTCAACGTGCTCGGTTTTGACGAGGTGATCATCTCGATGTTGCCCGTGCGTGAATCGCGCTGGTTCCGCCTGGAGCTCCCTCGGAAGGTGCGGGCGCTGGGGGTGCCCGTGCGGGAGGTCATCACCGCGGCTCGCGAAGTGGATCACACCGCCGCCTGAGCGGCCTGCGCGCGGCCTTTAGGTCTCGCGGTCCCATCCTGGGGCATCATCAATGCAGTGATTCCCGGTACCCCACCGATGAAGTCCCGCGCTGCCGCGGTCTCCATCGCCTCCAACTCGTGCCTGATCGTTCTCAAGGTCGCCGCCGGCCTGGTGACGGGCTCGGTGGGCATCCTGTCTGACGCGGCACATTCGCTCATGGACCTCATCGCCTCGGTCATCGCCTGGGCGTCGGTCCGCAAGGCCGATGCGCCCGCCGATGCCTCGCATCGCTACGGACATGAGAAGCTCGAGGATCTCGCCGCGGGGGCCCAGGCGCTGCTGCTGTTGGGCGGCGCCGTGTTCATCGCCGTTGAGGCCGTCAGGCGCCTCATCAACGGCGGCCAGGTGAGCTCGCTGGGAATCGGCATCGCCGTGGCGGGCATAGCGGCCGCCGTCAACCTCGTCGTCTCCACCTATCTGGAGCGCGCCGGCAAGGCCACCGCCTCCAACGCCCTGCTCGCCAACGCGGCCGACCTGCGCACCGACTCCATCGTCTCCCTCGCCGTGCTCGTGTCCCTGGTGCTGGTGAAGATCACCGGCGACACGTGGATGGACCCGGTGGTCGGCCTGCTCGTGGCGGCCGCGATCACGCGCACCGGAATCCGCATCCTCCTCGACGCCAGCCGGCGGCTCGTCGACGAGGCGCTGCCCGACGACGAGCTTGCCGCGCTCCAGCAGGTGGTCGAGTCCTTTGTCGGCGATGAGGTGGTCGGCTTTCACGATCTGCGCGCCCGCCACGTCGGCAGCCGCCACCAGGTCGACCTGCACCTCCAGTTCGCCGCGGGGACGAGCCTGGAGCGTGCCCACTACGTCTCGCATCAGCTCCAGGACGCGATCATCGCGAGCCTCCCCGACACCACGGTGCTGGTCCACCTCGAGCCCGAGGACCGCGTGCGGCCCGATCGCTTCGAACAGCCCGACGGGGTCTCGTCCGCGCACTCCTAGGACCCCAGCGCTCCAGAAAACGCTGGGAAGGTTTGCCGGGGACCGGCGTCTCTACATGCCAGATGCGCCCCTCACCAGGCCGTTTAGTCACTGCTGCGGCCTGTTGCGCCGCACTTGCCGCGGTTCCCGCCTCGGTCGCGCAGGCGACCTCTCGCTCGGGCGCGCGCGCGACCTCCGCGAACCACACGTCGACGGGCGCGACCTCGACCGGCGCCACGCTGTCGACGGGCGTTGTGTCCTCGGCCGCCCCCGCCCGCTCCGCTGGGCACGTCCTCGTCTCACCGGCGCGCCCCACCGTCGGCGCCCCCGTCCACCTCTCCGTGAGCGGCCCGCCCGCGCAGGCGACCGGCTTTGCCTGGGACCTCGCCGGCCAGGGAGCCGTCACGCGCCACACCGCGGCGCCCCGGACGGTCTTCGAGTTCACCACGCCCGGAACCCACACCGTGGCCGTCCGCTTCCACGATCAGGGTCACACGTCACTCGCCGTGGCGACCCTGACCGTCATCCCCGCACCACGGCACTCACAGCGCCGGCCGTCGCAGGCCCACGCCCGAGCCCGGCTGCACACCCACGCGCGCCGCTCGGCCCAGGGCCTCACCGGCCACGTCACCGCCCACGCGGCGGGCGACCCGGGCGTCACCATCGCCGACTTCCACTTCTCGCCCGCCAGCACCACCATCCACGCCGGTGACACGGTCACGTGGAGCAACAACGGACCGTCGAGCCACACCGCCACGGCCAGCAACGGCAGCTTCAACACCGGCATCCTCAAGAAGGGCCAGAGCGCGTCGCACACGTTCACCCAGCCGGGGACGTATTCCTACGTCTGCCAGATCCACTCGTTCATGCACGGCACGATCGTGGTGCTGGCCAGCACCACCAGTACCACGCAGGGGTCGACCAC
>DASXCN010000555.1:0-5768 GCA_036491155.1 Solirubrobacteraceae bacterium
CTGCTGCAGCAGTGCCCAGGCAGTTCAGGTGAGCGCCGGCGGCCGCGTGGCCCGGGCGCGGACGCTGGTCGGTGGTCTGGCCGGAGCGACCCAGGGCCGGTTGCTCACGCTCAAGAACGGCGCGATGCTGGCGGCGGTCGCCACCGAGCGCGGCGTGTGGGTCATCCAGTCGGCCAGGTCTGACCGCTTCGGCGCCCAGCATCTGCTCACGCGCGGAGGGCTGATGCCCGAGACGCTCAACGCCGCCTGGCTGGGCGGCCAGGACACCATCGTGGCCTGGACCGCCGCCAAGGGCGTCGCCGGCCAGGCCGCCCCGCGCACCATCTCCTACGCGCTGGGCGCCAAGACGCACCCGCCGCGTGGGGTCAAGAGCGCGGTCACCGTGCCCGCCGGCCATCGCATCGACGAGCTGACGCTCGCCCCGCGCCACGGCGGCGCGACCGCCGCGTGGGTCGAGAGCTGGTCTGACAAGTCCGGCGCCTTTCATTCGATCGTGCGCGTCATGGACATCGCGCCCCACGCCATGGTGCGCGACCTCTCGGCGGCCAACCGGCTGGCCTCGGGGCTGAGCTTCGCCGGTGACCTCGCCGGCGACCAGGAGGCGGCGTGGGAGTCGTGCACCTTCCAGGCGTCCTGCCAGGTGGCCGCCGACGGCCGCGGCGCGCGCGGGGCCTTCGGCGCGGTGCGGACGCTGGGCTCGATCGACGCCTCACAGCAGCCGGCGGTGGCCGTCGGCGGCGGCGGGCGGGTGCTGGCCGGCTGGGTGCGTGGCGGGCACCCGGTGGCGGCCACGTCAGCGGCGGCCGGGCGGCCCTTCGGGGCGCCCGCGACCCTGTCGTCGACGACCTTCGCGCTCGACCTCACGGTGGCCGTCGGCAGCGGCCGCGGCGGCGGGCTGGCTGCGTGGACCCAGGGCACGCTGAACCCCAGCGTGGTCGGCGCCGCCGACGGATAGTCGGTGCCCTGAAACCCCTACCTAGTGGCTCGACAGCGCGGTCTCCAGCACGTCGCGCACCGGTGGGGCGGCGGTGCCTCCGCCCGCCCCCTGGTTGGGGAACAGCGCCCCGGCCACGAAGCGCGGGTGGCCCACCGGCGCGTAGCCGACGAACCACGCGTCGGTGTTCTTGGGGTTGGAGGTGCTGCTCTGCGTGGTCCCGGTCCCCGTGCCGTTGTCGGTCTGCGGCTGGGCGGTGTTCTTGAGCTCGGCGGTGCCCGTCTTGCCCGCCACCTCCACGCCGGAGATCTGCGCCGAGGTCCCCGTGCCGTACTGCACGACCGCCACCATCATCTGCTGGACCTCGGCGGCGACGTGGGCGCTGGTGACCCGCACGAACCGCGGACGCTGGTGGGCCAGCAGGGTGGGGATGGGGCGCCGGCCGCCCATGGCGATCGTCGCCGCCACGTCGGTCATCTCCAGCGGCGTGGTCTGGACCAGCCCCTGCCCGATCGCCGAGGAGCCGACCGCCAGGTCGTCGCCGATGGACTTCGCCGACGGGATCGTGCTCTCGGCGGCGCCGAGGATCGGGCTGGGGTCGTTGAAGCCGAAGCGCTCGGCGGTACCCACCAGCCGCTTGGCCCCGACCTTGACCCCCAGCGGCGCGAACACCGAGTTGCAGGACACGGCGAAGGAGTTGAGCAGCGTGCCGCCGCAGTCCTCGCCGTTGGCGTTCTGCAGGTCATAGCCCTCGATGGTGGCCGAGGTGGCGTAGGGGAAGACGGTGCTCAGCGTGGCGACGTGCGCCTGCAGGGCTGCGGTGGCGGTGATGATCTTCATCGTGGAGCCGGGGGGCTGAAGCGCCGAGTAGGCGATGCCCGCCGCCGCCAGCACCGCCCCAGTGCGGGGGTTCATGACCACCATGCCGCCGTACTGGCCGCCGAGCGCGGCCACCGCGGCGCGCTCCATGCCCGGGGAGATCGTGGTCTTGACCGGCTTGGCGGCGGTGGGGTTGACGCTGGCCAGCATGCGACCGCCGGCCAGCAGGCGCCCGCCCGGCGTGCCCGCCAGCTTGTCCTGGAAGATGAACTCCAGCCCGTCGAGGCCGACGTGCGCGTCGGTGGGATACCCGCGCGCGGCGTAGTCGGCCTTGAGATCGGACGGAATCGGCCCGACCGTCCCGACGATCTGACCGGCGACGTCGGGGATGGGCGAAGTGCGGTCGGGCCCCTGCGCCAGCGGGGTGCCGTCGCTGGCCAGCAGCGTGCCCCGGGGCGGCAGCGAGATCACGCGGTGCAGCTTCTCGCCGGGCCGCAACCCGGGGAACAGCAGGGTGCTCGCGTAGTGCACCCGCGCGCCGGACCCCGAGCCGGTGAGTGGCACCTCGAGCGTCTCGTGCAGCGTCCCCCACAGCTTGGTGTGGGCCAGCATCGTCACCGCGATGTCGTTGTCGTTGCGCCCGGCGACGTGCCGCGTGACCAGCGACTGCAGCGTCGCGGTGTCGCCGGCGGTCTCCAGGGCGCGGGCGAAGTTGCTCTCCGACATCTCCCCGCGCGAGGCGCGGTCCAGCAGCGCGTACATGGCGGCGTAGTTGCTCTGTCCCCAGGCGGTGACATACCGGGTCACCATCTGTCGTTCCTCGTGGCCCGGGCGCATAGCTAAGAGCGCGCCCCCCGCGAACGCCACCAGCGCCAGGACCACCACCGGCAGGGCGCGGGTGAGCAGCCGTTGTCGCCGGCGCCGTCGTCCCCGCGGCCGCGGTCTACCCGCCACGATCACCCCAACATTCGCCACCTTGTGACACACGGTAGTCGTTGGGCGGCCGCCATCGCTGGGTGTGGTCGCCGCTTTGCACGGGTTCGAGTGCCATGACGGTCGCACCGACCACTACCCTGGCCTGCGTGCGCGCCCCGAAATCGTTGCCCCAGCGGTGGCGCCGGGAGGCCCCCCGGTGAGCGCGCTGGATTGGGTCATCGTCGGTTTCACCGTATTGCTGGCCTTCTACGGCTACGTCCAGGGGTTCATCGTCGGGGCGTTGTCGCTGGCCGGCTTCGCCGTCGGCGCCTTCCTGGGCACGCGGCTGGCCCCGCTGCTGCTCAGCCAGGGAGATCACTCGCCCTACGCGCCGCTGCTCGGGCTGCTGGGGGCGCTGCTGGCCGGTGGGGTGTTCGCCAGCGGACTGGAGGGGCTGGGGGCCCGCGTGCGCTCGGCGCTGCGCATCCCGGGCCTGCGGACCGTCGACGGCCTGCTGGGGGCGGCGCTGACGGCCTGCGTCGGCCTGGGCATCGCCTGGATCATCGGCGCCGTGGCCCTCGACGCGTCGGCCTCACGGCCGCTGCGCGCCGACATCCGCAACTCGACGATCCTCCGGGCGCTGGACGAGATTCTGCCCCCCTCGGGCCCGATCCTCAACGCGCTGGACCGCCTCGATCCGATCCCTTCGGTCCGCGGGCCCGCCCCCAACGTCGCGGCGCCCAACCGGCGCATCCTGGCGACCGCGGGGGTGCAGGCGGCGCGCCACAGCGTCGTGCGCGTGTTCGGGACCGCATGCGGGCTGGGGGTGGAGGGCAGCGGCTGGGTGGCCGCGCCCAATCTCGTGGTGACCAACGCCCACGTCGTCGCCGGTGAGACCGACACCCAGGTCCAGATCGACGGCGTCGGCCCCGGCCACCCGGCGCGAGCACTCGTCTTCGATCCCCACAACGACATCGCCATCCTCTCCGTGCCGGGGCTGGGCCTGCGCCCGCTGGGACTCGACGCCGGGGCGTCGTCGGGGACGGCGGCGGCCATTCTCGGCTATCCGCTCGACGGGGCGTTCATGGCACGCGCGGGGCGCGTCGGTCAGACAGAGACGGTCTATACCCAGAACGCCTACGGCCAGGGGCACGTGCTGCGCACCATCACCGCCCTGCGGGGCAAGGTCCAGCCGGGCAACTCGGGCGGCCCGATGATCGACGGGCGCGGGCAGGTCGTGGCCACGGTGTTCGCGGCGCTCACCGGGACCGCGCGCGAGGGAGGGTTCGCCATTCCCGACGACCTCGAGCGCGCGGCCGTACGGCGCGCAGCGGCTGGGAGCGCCTCGGTGTCGACGGGGCCCTGCGCGAGCTGACCGCGCCCCGGGCATGGGGCGAACGTCAACTGCGGCTTACGAAGGAGGGCATGGGCGGTCGCGGTCGCCCGCGAGCCGAGGTCCCGCGCGATCTTTGTGCGATATATCGCACAAAGATCGCGCAACCCAAGTCCGCCGCCGCGTCCAGCGGTCGCCGAGGCCGCGCACTGCTCTGAAAAGAACGCCAGTGGCGGGCGGCGGTCTGCGGCGCCGCCCGCCTCAGGCGTTGATCGCCCCCGGACGTTCCTCGGCCATCTGCGCCACTACGTCGAGCCCAACCGCCCCCAAGAGCTCTGGGTGATGATGAGCGAGGTGAGCCTGCGCCGCGTCGAAGAGCTCCTGTTCGGAGTCGCCCTGGAGCTGCGCCCCACACTCGCAATAGGCGATCCGGTTGTGCTCCCTGTTGACTGGGGTCATTCCTTAGTCGGCGGCCGGGCTCTCGGCGGTCCGTAAATCGGGCGCCGCTCGTTGCTGGTGGCCGTGGCCCCCGGTGGCCACGGAGAGAAAAACAGTCCCAAGGAGCCGTTGGCGATACGTTTCCACAACGTTGCCGGAACTTGTTCCCGTGGGTGAGAGGACCAGGATCCAGCTGTGTGGGCGCCTTTCGGTGGAGCTGGATGGCGTCGAGCTGGTCCAATCTCTGCGCGGCAAACAGGTCCCGCTCCTGCTCGCCTACCTGGTTCTCAACCGCGATCGGCCCGTCGGGCGCGACGAGCTCATCGGGGCGCTGTGGCCCGAGACGGCCCCCCGCTCGCAGGACGCGGCGATGCGCACGCTGCTCTCGCGCCTGCGCTCCGCCCTGGGCCGGGAGATCGTCTTCGGCCGCGATGAGCTGGGCCTCTCGCTTCCCGAGCCCGCCTGGGTCGACGTCGAGGCGGCGGCCAGCGAGGTGTGGCGCGCCCAGCGAGCGCTTGAGTCCGGCGACGCGCGGGCCGCGTGGGCGCTGGCCCAGGTGCCGCTGAACATCGCCAGCCGCGGGCTGCTCCCCGGCACCCAGGCGAGCTGGCTCGAGCCCCGGCGCCAGGAGCTCTCCGACATCCGCCTGCAGGCGCTTGAGGTCATCGGCCGGGCCGGCCTCAGCCTCGGCGGAACCCAGCTCGGCTCGGTGGAGCGGGCCGCGCGCACGCTCATCGAGTCAGAGCCCTACCGCGAGTCCGGCTACGTGCTGCTGATGGCGGCGCTCGAGGCCCAGGGCAACGTGGCCGAGGGACTGCGCGCCTTTGAGCAGCTGCGCTCGCTGCTGCGCGACGAGCTCGGGATCGCCCCGTCGACCGAGGCCATCCAGGCCCATGAGCGCCTCGTCAACCCGCCGGCGGCCCGCCAGAGCCTGACCACGGCCGCCACGGCCGCGGAGATCGAGGTGCCCGCGGAGCTGGCGGCGGCCGCCTCGGGTCCGCTGGTCGGACGCCAGGACGAGATGGCCCGGCTCGAGGGGTGGTGGCAGGCGCCGGACGGCGAGCGGGTGATGCTGCTGGCCGGCGACCCCGGGATCGGCAAGACGCGCCTGTTGGCCGAGACCGCGGTGCGCGCCTTCGCCTCCGGGGCGATCGTGCTGGCGGGCCGCGCCCCGGAGGAGACGCTGGTGCCCTACCAGCCGTTCCTGGAGGCGCTCGGCCACTACGTGTTCAGGGCGCCGCTGGAGGAGCTGCGCCTCGTCGCGCGCGAGTACGGCGCCGAGCTGGGACGGCTGATCCCGGAGCTGCGTCGCCGCGTGCCCGAGCTGCC
>DASXCN010000556.1:0-7006 GCA_036491155.1 Solirubrobacteraceae bacterium
GGGCGCTTTGAGGTCACCGACCTGCACGTCCAGATGCGCCGGCTGCCCAAGCCCATCGTGGCCATGGTGGCGGGCTACGCCATCGGGGGCGGGCACGTGCTCCACGTCGTCTGCGACCTCACCATCGCCGCCGACAACGCCCGCTTTGGACAGGTGGGCCCGAAGGTCGGCTCCTTTGACGGCGGCTTCGGGGCCAGCATCCTCTCGCGACTCGTGGGCCCCAAGAAGGCCAAGGAGATCTGGTTCCTGTGTCGTCAGTACGACGCCCAGCAGGCGCTGGACATGGGCCTGATCAACACCGTGGTCCCGCTCGACCGGCTCGAGGAGGAGACGGTCACGTGGTGCCGGGAGATGCTGGCGCTCTCGCCGTTTGCGCTGCGCATGCTCAAGGCCAGCTTCAACGCCGACGAGGACGGCATGGCCGGGATCCAGTGGCTGGCCCACGACGCCAACCTGCTCTTCTACATGAGCGAGGAGGCCCAGGAGGGGCGCGATGCCTACCTGGAGAAGCGCCGGCCCGACTACTCGAAATTCCCGCGCCGCCCGTAGCGGCCCTGAGCGACGATGAGCGGTCTCCGAATCTGGCTGATGGCGGCGCGCCCGCGCACCCTGCCCGCCGCTGTGGCGCCGGTGCTCGTCGGGACCGCGCTGGCCGGGTTCGTCCACGTCTTCCATCCGCTGCGCTTCGTCGCGGCGCTGCTCGGCGCGCTGTTCATCCAGGTGGGGACCAACCTGTCCAACGACTACTCCGACGCCCGGCGCGGCGCCGACGCCGAGGACCGGCTCGGCCCGGTCCGGGTCACCGCCGGCGGGCTCGTCCCGCCACGCCAGGTGCTCATCGCCACCTACGTGAGCTTTGGCCTGGCCGTCCTGTTCGGGATCTACCTCATCGCCGTGGCCGGCTGGGAGCTGCTGATCGTGGGCGCGGCCTCCATCCTGGCCGGCGTCGGCTACACCGGTGGCCCGCGGCCCTACGGCTACGAAGGCCTGGGCGAGGTGTTCGTGTTCCTGTTCTTCGGCATCGTGGCCGTCGCCGGCTCCTACTTCGTGCAGGTCACGTCGCTGGACTGGGAGGCGTTCGCGCTGTCGGTCCCGGTGGGGCTGCTGGCCGCCGCCATCCTCGTCGTCAACAACATCCGCGACATCGACTCCGACCGCCGCGCCGGCAAGCGCACCCTGGCGGTCAAGCTGGGCCGCGAGCGCACGCGGGCCATGCACGCGGCGGTGATCTACCTGGCCTACGTCCTGGCCCCGGTGACCTGGGTGTTCGGTCCCACCACCGCGTGGGTGCTGCTGCCGTGGCTGACTCTGCCGCTGGCCACGGCGGTGGTGCGGATCGTGCGCACGCGCACCGATGGCCCGGCCCTGAACGGGGCGCTGGCGCAGAGCGGGATGCTCCAGCTGGCCTTCTGCATGCTGCTCTCCGCCGGGCTGCTCCTCAGCCGCTGACGGCCGTGTCCCCCAAGGCATCGTCCGCTGCCCGGCCGTGAAGCTCGCGGTGACACCCATGACGTTTCCTCTGCGGGTCCCGTTCACCGCCGGTCACGGCACCGTGACCGACCGCGAGCTGCTCCTCGTCTCACTCGAGGCAGCTGACGGGCTGGTCGGCTACGGCGAGGCGGCCCCCCTTGAGTCCTACGACGGCGTCTCCATCGCGGAGGTCCGTGCCGGGCTCGACGCGTGCGCCCCGGTGCTCGAGGCGTATCGCGACGCGACGCCGATCGCCGACGTGCTGGCCCGCTGCGCCGAGGCGACCGTCGTGCCCCAGGCGCTGGCCGCCGTCGACCTGGCGCTGTGGGACCTGGCCGGGCGTCGCACCCGCGAGCCGGTGTGGCGGTTGCTCGGCGCCAGCCGCGCGGGCGCGATTGAAGTCAACTGGACCATCGCGTCCAGCGATCGCTCGGGCGCGGCCCACGAGGCGGCCATCGCCCGCGCCGAGGGCTACGGCACGGTCAAGGTCAAGGTGGCCATCGGCGACGACGCCGGCCGCCTGGCCGCGGTCCGCGCCTTCGGCGGCCCGGACCTGGCCATCCGCATCGACGCCAACGGGGCCTGGTCACTGGAGGAGGCGGCGGTGGCGCTGCCCTCGTTCGAGGCCACGGGCATCGAACTCTGCGAGGAGCCGGTGTCGGGCGTGGAGCCCATCCGCGCCCTGTGGGCCACGGGCCAGCTCGAGTACGGGCTCGCCCTCGACGAGTCCGCCGCCGACCCCGACGCCTTCACCCGCCCCGCCGCCGATGCCATGTGCCTGAAGATCGCCCGCTGCGGCGGGATCTCGGGGGCGATCGACACCGCCGCGCGCGCTCGGGCCGCCGGCTACGAGGTGTACCTCGCCTCGACGCTGGACGGCCCGCTCGGCATCGCCGCTGCCCTGCACGCCGCCACGGTGATCCAGCCCAGCCGCGCCTGCGGGCTGGCCACGCTGGGGCTCTTCGCCCCGCGCCCCGACCCGCTGGCGCCGGTCCGCGGCTCGATTGCGGTCCCCGACGGGCACGGCTTGGGCGAGGACCTGCGCGACTGGTACTAGCCCGCCCTTTCCCTAATCCGCTGCGATCACCTGCGCCACCGAACCCGGGGCCTCGAGGTGCGCGGCATGACCGGCCCCTCCCAATACGTGGACTCGACCATCGGGCAGCGCGGCGGCCATCTCGCCGGCGATCGCCTGGAACTTCGCGTCGCGCTCGCCGACCACGATCTCGACACGGGCCGTGAGGTCACCCAGGCGGTCCCACAGCGGTGGCAGCGCGCCCGTGCCCAGCCCGCGCAACGCGGCGGCCAGCCCGGCCGGCGTGTTCCGCAGCCGCTGGGCGCGGATCGCCGCCTGCACCTCGGGACGCTGGTCGGCAAGTACCGCCGTCTGGGCCCAGCGGTCGGCGAAGGCCTCGATGGTCATCGCCTCCACCTCCGCGGCCAGCGCGTCGTCGGCGGCCCGGCGCGCCGCCCGCTCCGCGGGGTCGGCGATGCCGGGGCTGGCCCCGATGAGGACCAGCCGCCGCACCCGTCCCGGTAGCGCCAGGGCCACGTGCAGCGCCAGCCGGCCCCCCATCGAGTAGCCGACGAGCGTGAACGGCGCGGTCGCCATCGCGCTGACGTCGCTCAGCACCCCCGGCAGCGACACCGGACGGACAGCAGACGCGGTGCCGTGGCCGCGGATGTCGGGCGCCAGCGGCCGGTAGCGTTGTGGCAGCGCCGCCATGACCTCGTCCCAGCTTGCCCCCGTGTTGGTGAAGCCGTGGAGCAGGACGAGGTTGGGTGCCATCGCCCCATCATGACCGCAACCGACACCTACCTCCTGCTGCGCGCGTTCAGCGATGAACTGGCCCGCTGCGGGCTGCAGCACGCCTGCACCTCTCCCGGCTCGCGCAACACGCCGATCCTGCTCTCGCTGGCGCGCGAACCGCGCATCCGAACCTGGTCGCACATCGACGAGCGGTGCGCCGCCTTCTTCGCGCTGGGCGCTGCCAAGGCGAGCCGGCGTCCGGTGGCCATGACGTGCACCTCGGGAACCGCGGCGGCCAATTACGTGCCGGCGGTGATCGAGGCGTGGCACGCCCGGGTCCCGCTGATCGTCCTCACCGCCGACCGCCCGCCCGAGCTGCGCGACGTCGGCGCCGGGCAGGCCATCGACCAGCTCAAGCTCTACGGCGACGCCGTCAAGTGGTTCTGCGAGGTCGGGGTCGACGCCGCGACGCCCGCGACGCTGCGCTGGATCCGCCAGCTCGCCTGCCGCGCCTACTGGACCGCCGCCTGCGGACGGCCTGGACCGGTGCACCTGAACTTCCCGCTGCGCGAGCCCCTGGTGCTGGACGCGCCTCTCCCCGAGGACCCTGTGCCCGGTCGCGCCGACGGCCGGCCGTGGGTGGAGCGCACGACGGCCCGCGTCGACAAGGCGCTCGCAGCCCCCGCCCGCCTCGCCCCCGCCCGTGGTGTCATCGTCGCCGGACGCGACGAGCGCGGCAGCAGCCTCGGCGATGCGGCGACCCGAGCCGCCGAACGGCTGGGCTGGCCGCTGCTCGCCGACCCGCTGTCGGGCGCGCGCCACGGTGCCAGCGCCATCGCCACGTACGACCTCCTGCTCCGCGACGCGGCCTTCGCCGACCGCGTCACCCCCGAGCTCGTCGTCCGGGTGGGCGACCTACCGACGTCCAAGCCGCTGCGCGCCTGGCTGGCCTCGCGCAGCGACGTGCCGCAACTCTCGTTGGACCCCGAGGGAGCGTGGCAGGACCCGGCGGCCGTGGCGAGCGAGATCGATCCCGGCGATCCGGTGGCGGCGCTCGACGCGCTGAGCGCCGACGATGGCGCCGGCGTGACCTCCGCGTGGCTGCGCACGTGGGTCGAGGCCGATGCCGCGGCTCAGGCGGCCCTGACCAACGGGCTGGCCGAGGCCGAGATGCTCTCGGAGCCGCTCACCGCCCGGCTCCTCGGCGAGCACCTGCCCCCGGAGGCCACACTGGTCGTGGCCTCCTCGATGCCGATCCGCGACGCCGAGCTCTACTTCCCGGCCGGCAGCCGCGGACCCCGCGTCCTCTCCAACCGCGGCGCCAACGGCATCGACGGCACCGTCTCCACAGCCTTTGGCGTCGCCGCCGCCACCCGGGGCCGTGTCGTCCTGCTCATCGGCGACGTCGCCCTGGCGCACGACATCGGCGGCCTCGTCGCCGCCCGGCGCCTCGGCCTGGAGCTCACCATCGTGGTGCTCAATAACGATGGGGGCGGCATCTTCCACTTCCTTCCGGTGAGCGGGGAGAGCGATGCCTTTGAGGAGCACGTGGCCACCCCCCACGGCCTGGACTTCGCCACGGTGGCGGCGCTTTACGGCCTGGAGCACACCCGAGCCGACACCGAGGACGCGCTCACCCAGGCCATGACCAGACCAGGCATCCTCGAGGTCCGCACCAATCGCGTCGAGAACCTCGCGCTTCACCGCAGCCTGGCCGAGGCCGGCCTGGCGGCGGTCCGGGCGCTCAGCCCGATAGCACCGGCAGCATCACCTGCAGCTTGACCTCGGTCTCGGCCAGCTCGGCCGCCGGCTCGGAATCACGCACGATCCCGCCCCCGGCGTAGCAGCGCGCCACCTCACCGCGCAGCAGGGCGCAGCGCAGGGCGACCAGGAACTCGCCGTCGCCCGAGGCGTCCGTCCACCCCACCGTGCCCGCGTACCACCCGCGGTCAAAGCCCTCGAGCGCGGGGATGACCTCCAGCGCGCCCGCCGGCTCGGCGCCCACCGCCGGGGTGGGATGCAGGTGGCCGACCAGCTCCACCGCGTCCATCGGCGCCGCCAGCTGAGCGCGGATCGGCGCCGCCAGATGCTGGATGTTGGCCACGCGCACCACCACCGGCTCCGGCGCCGCGGTCACCCACACCGAGAACGGGCGTAGCGTGCGCGCGATACGCCGGCCGACGATCGCGTTCTCCTCGCGGTCCTTGTCCGAGCGCATGAGCTGCTCGCCCAGGTGGTCGTCGACGGCGGGGTCCGCGCTGCGCCGGGCGGAGCCCGCCAGCGCGACCGTGGTCGCCCGCTGGCCCTCGCGGCGGATCAGCAGCTCCGGGCTGGCTCCGATGAAGGTCGCGTCGCCGCGGCCCACGGCGTAGACGTAAGAGCTGCCAAACGCCTCGCGCAGCAGGCCGAAGACCGCTCCGGGATCATGCGCCACGGGCGCGTGGACGTCCACCTCGCGGGCCAGGACCACCTTTTCGAACTCGCCGGCGCGGATGCGCTGGACGGCCCGGGCCACCGCCTCCTCGTAGTGGGCGGGCGGCATCGGGCTGACCACCTCGTAGTGGCCCGTGGGATGGGGGTCCAGCAGCGGGAGGGGGTTGGTGCGCATCGACTGCAGCCGCGCCGCGATCCGCGCCGTCGCATCGTCGGGCGCGTCGTCGGGGGCGACCTGCGCGTTGACGGTCAGCCACGTGGCGCCCGACTGGCGGACGAGTGACACCTCGGGCACGATCATCGAGCCGGGCGCGTAGCCGCGCCACTCCGGCGAGACGCCGCCCTCGGGGGCGAAGGCAAAGCCTCCGAACGCGGCCAGACCCGAGCCCGGAGGCCCGTCGAGGGCGTCAATCTCGGCGTCGGCGCGCAGCTCCTGCCAGCTCTGGGACATCTCGGTGAAGCGCGCGGCGCCGTCCGCCTCGAGGAGCTGCACGCGACCCAGCCCCGCGATGGCCAGCCCGTCGCGATCGGGCTGCTCCAGAGCGAACCACGGCTCCTGCGCCCCCCGCGACGCCATCACCGCCGCCACGGGGTCGGGGTAGAGCACGGTCGGCGCGCTCACGCTGACCAGCACCGTGACGCCGCGGCTCCGCGCCCGCCGCCCCGCTGCGCGCAGCCGGTCGGCCAGCCGCTGCCGGGCGTCGGGTCCGAGCTGCTCGAGCGCGCTGTCGCGCAGGCCGGCGAGGTCGGTCATCCGACCCTCAGGCTACCCCCTCGGTCCGCGTCGACCCGGACCGCGACCGCGCCGCTCAGATTCAGAGCGCGCAACGTCGCGGCGGCGTCCACCGGCGTTGCAGCACCCACGGCTCTCAGCGCCACACGGCGCTCACCCCCCGGCGCCACGCCGAAGGCGTCGTCTGCGGCGGTGTAGCCGGGCACGGTGGCGCGGACGCCGTAGGCGAACCGGCGGCTCGTCACGTGCAGGCGCGGGCCGGCGGCCGAGGGCTCGATCACCGCGTCAAGCCCGAGGTCGGACGCGGACTCTCGGGTCAGCGGCCGTCCGGCGGGAAAGCGAAAGGCCTGCGAGAGCAGCTCTCCGCCCGGCGTCTCGAGAGTGACCGCGATCAGGTCCTGGGCCGGCGGGCCGAAGCGGTAGGCCCAGGAGACGTCGACGAAGCGCCCCAGGAGCTCCTCGACGTTGCGGGTGAGACCGCCGTGGGCCTCGAGCTCCACGTCGAGCACCGCCTCATCGATGAGGTGCTGGAACTCCTGATAGAGGGCCACGCGCAGCCGTGCCCGCAGCGGGCTGGGGCCATCGTTGGCGACGTGGACGTCGATGCCGCCGAGGCCCTC
>DASXCN010000557.1:0-6987 GCA_036491155.1 Solirubrobacteraceae bacterium
CAGACACGATCGCCATCCCGGTCGGCAACTGCACCGTGGGACTGATGGTCGCGCTGCGCGGCGCCTGCGGCGCGCCCACGGGAACCCGGCGCCGGATCATCACCCCCTCCTACACCTTCACCGCCACCGCCTGCGCGATCGTGTGGGCCGGCTTCGAGCCCGTGTTCGTCGACGTCGAGCCCGACGGCTGGCACATCGACCCCGCCGCGTTGGAGGAGGCGCTGGAGCACTACGGCGAGACCGTGGCCGGCGTGCTGGCCTGCGCGACGTTCGGCACGCCGCCGGCGAGCGTGCAGCGCTCCGCGTGGCGGGCGGCGTGCGAGCGTCACGGCGTGCCCCTGCTCATCGACTCGGCCCCCGGGTTCGGCGCCACCGACGACCAGGGCCGCCCGCTCGGTGGACTGGGCGACACCGAGATCTTCTCCTTCCACGCCACCAAGCCGTTCGCCGTCGGCGAGGGCGGGCTGATCGCCACCGGCGACCCCGAGCTGGCTCAGCGCATCGGCCGGCTCATCAACTTCGGTCTCGAGCCCGGCTCGCGAGCCTCGACGGAGATCGGGATGAACGCCAAGATGTCCGAGCTGCACGCCGCGGCCGGACTGGCCATGCTCGATAGGATCGACGACGTCGTGCGCCGGCGCCGAGAGAACGCCCAGCGTCTGCACCAGGCGATCGCCGATCTGCCCTTCAGCGCGCAGGCCGGATCAGACCGCTCCACCTGGCAGATCTTCCACCTCCTGGCGCCCACGCCGGAGATCCGCGACCGCTGCCTGGAGCTCGCGCCCCGCCACGCCATCGAGATCCGCACGATGCACGCTCCGGCGCTCCACCACCAGCCTGCCTTCGCCGGCGCGGAGCGCGGCCCGCTGCCCGTCACCGAGTCGCTGGGCGAGCGCGCCCTGGCGCTGCCGATGGCCAACCAGTTGCCCGAGGACGCCTACGAGCGGATCCCGGCGCTGCTGCGCGCCGCCTGCACTTGATGACCGCCGAGCGGCTGACGCCGGCGCCGATGGACGTCGCCCATCTCGCCGAGATCCGGGCGAGCGTCGAGAGCTTCCAGGCCGAGGCCATCGCCCGCTGGGTGACACCGGGCGCCATCGTGCTGGACATCGCGCCCCAGGACCACGCCGGCATCGGTGCGCTGCTGCCGGAGGGCGCCACGCTGGAGACGCTGGACATCGACCCCGCTGCCGAAGCGACGTACACCGCCGATCTGTGCGCCACCAACCCGCACATCCCGGCCGGGCGCTTTGACTGCGTGTTCTGCACCGAGGTGCTGGAGCACACGCTCCAGCCCTTCGAGGCCGTCGCCGAGCTGCGCCGGATCCTCGCCCCCTCAGGCCGCGTCGTGATCACGACGCCGTTCAACTTCCGCATCCACGGGCCCCTGCCCGACTGCTGGCGCTTCACCGAGCACGGGCTGCGCGCGCTGCTGCGCGACTTCGACGAGGTGGAGATCGCCGCCGTCGAGACGCCTGACCGGCCGCTGATGCCGATCCACTACCGGACGACCGCGCGGCGCCCCTGACCAGGCGCCCGCCGGCTGCGGCGCGTCGGCGCTCTCAGAGGCCGTCGGGGTGCAGGACCGTCGGGAAGGTGGCGAGGTAGGACGCCGACGGGGTGCCGATCTTCTGCACGCCACCGCCGCCGCCCCAGGCGCCGTGCATGCCGCCCGACTCGTAGAACTGGCCGTTGATCTCGATGATCACGTGGCCGTTCTGGCCCGATAGCGCGCGGTCGTAGACCGTGACGGACTGGCCGGGACCCGAGACCATGCCGGGCTGGCTGGGCAGAGCAGTGGTGTCGACCGGCGAGGTGAGGTAGCCGCCGGCGTGCAGCACGGCAGAGACGAAGCCTGAGCAGTCATAGCCCGACTGGGAGCCCCACCCGGAGTGGCCGCCGCCGTAGACGTAGGGCTTGCCGACGAGCGAGTTGGCCTCGTTGACCATGGCGGCCACGCGTGGGTCCCCGACGGTGGCGCCGCCGCTGGTGCCCACCGCGCCCGTCGCCGTGGTGCCGACGACGCCCGAGGTGGTGGAGCCCGCCGCGGCCTGCGCGGTGGCCAGTTGGCTGGCAAAGTCGGTGGAGGCCCCGGAGCCTGTCGTCGCGCCGCCGGTGGACAGGGAGGCGCCCGTCGATCCGGCCGCGGATGCGGACGCCGACGAGCTCGCGGCGAGCGAGGCCGGGTCGAGGATCTGCTGCTGCAGTTGGATGATCTGGTCGATACGTCCGACCACTGCGCTGATACTCACTCCCCCTGACATCGGCAGCGCCGGCCACGATCTTGAGCGGCCCTTCGCGTTCGGCCGCGGGCGTTCGCGCTGGTCTAGAGTCGCGCGCGTGCCGCTGACACGCGCCGACATCGCCGCGCAGGCCCATCAGCTGCTGGTCGAGGGCTACGGGCTGTACCTGGCCTCCAACGGGCCGGTCCTGGCCGAGCTGGAGACCGCCCCGTTCGGCGCGGCGGTGACGACCTTGGACTTCCTGGAGCCCGGGACGACGGGGTCTGAGGGGTGGAGCATCGCCGACCTCATGCGCGTCTACAACGTGCTGAACGCCACGTCGTTCGGGGACAAGGGCATCCCGTTGCAGAATTGGGTGATGATCGACCTGGGCCTGCTGCCCTCGGCGTTCCTGCTCGTCACCCTGCCGGTGACGCGCGCCCGCGCCGCGGCTGAGGAGGAGCGCGGCTATGCCGCGGAGCGGGCACGGACCGGCCAGGTGCTGGACGCCGTGCTCGCCGAGGCCGACCGGCTGGGCTACGACGGGCCCATCCCGGTGGCGGGTTACTGCGCGGCGCCCACCCCGGTCCCCGGCGGCTGGGTGGGCTGGTCGCTGTGCTCGGCGATCCCGGGCCTGGGCACCACCACCAAGGGACTGGGGCTGGAGGTCTACCGGGCCACGACGCTCACCGGGGTGGCCCAGTTCACCGACCAGGCCATCCGCGTGCACCGCAAGTTCGGGCGCATGCAGGTCGTGTCCGCTGTGCTGGACCTGCATCCCGTGCCGCACACCCTGGTCTACCGCACCGATGTGTTCGCCGACGACGCCGACCCCACCCCCACGACGTGGATGGACGCGCGCGACCTGGAGTTCCAGCGCGAGATGCAGGCCAAGATCGACGCTGGCTCGAGCCGTTACTACGTCCTCTCCCCCGGGTTCGTCGAGCACCGGGTCCCGCTACTGGAGGTCACCGAGAACTGATGCCCGGCCGCCACTACGTGCTCGCCTTCTCGGGCGGGCTGGACACCTCCTATGCCCTGGCTGTGCTGGTTGACCGCGGCGAGCGGGTCACCACCGTCACCGTCAACACCGGCGGCTTCCCGCCCGAGGAGCTGCGCGAGATCGAGCAGCGCTCACAGGAACTGGGGGGCGACGAGCACGTCGTCATCGACGGCCGCGCCCGTCTCTATGACCAGTTCGTCTCCTACATCCTCAAGGCCAACTACCTGCGCAACGGGGTCTACCCCTCCTGCGTGGGGGTGGAGCGCATGCTGCAGGCCGAGGAGGTCACGCGGGTCGCGCTGGACCGCAGCGCCGACGTCATCGCCCACGGCTCCACCGGAGCCGGGAACGACCACGTCCGCTTCGACGCCGTCACCAAGGCCCTGGCTCCCGACCTCGAGATCGCCGGCCTCATCCGCGACGAGCAGCACACCCGCGAGGAGGAGCGCGACTTCCTTCGCGAGCGCGGCTACGCCGTGTCGGACATCACCGCCAAGTACTCGTTCAACTTCGGGATCCTCGGCACCACCATCGGCGGGGAGGAGACCTACGGCTCCTGGGAGTACCTGCCCGAGGAGGCGTGGCCGACGACCCGCTCGATCGCCGACGCCCCGGACGAGCCGGCCGAGCTGGTGCTCCATTTCGAGGGCGGTTTGCCGGTCGCGTGCGATGCCGTGAGCGGCGTGAGCGAGGCCGACGCCGCCGTCGCCGAGCTGGGCATCGGCGTCCCCGGCTACGACACGCTGGCCCTGCTCAACCGCCTCGGCGCCGTGCACGGCGTGGGCCGCGGCATCCACACCGGCCAGACGATCATGGGCATCGTCGGCCGGCTGGGCTTCGAGGCGCCCGGCATGCTCATCCTCATCGCCGCCCACCGCGAGCTGGAGCGCCTGGTCCTCACCAACTCCCAGCAGACGCTGAAGGCCTCGCTGGGCACGACGTTCGGCGACATGCTCCACGAGGGCCGCTACTACGACCCGCTGCTCTCAGACATCCGCGCCTTCCTCGACAGCTCCCAGCGACGGGTCACCGGCGACGTGCGGGTGCGCCTGCACAAGGGCAACATCGTGCCGCTGGGTACGCGCAGCCAGTACAGCCTGCTCGACGCCGGGCGACGCCTGGGGTCCACCTACGGCCACGGCTCGTCGCTGTGGACGGGGGAGGAGGCCCGCGCGTTCGCCCATATCTACGCCACGGCGGGCGTCCTGGCCCAGACAGTCACGCAGGACGGCAACTGAGGATCGCGACCAGGAGCGCCTCGAGGCGTTCCAGCTCCGAGACCGGGATCGATTCCGTGTACTGGTGCGGGTCGCGGCCACCGCTGGCCAGCGCCACGACGTCGGTGCTCGCCGCCAGGTAGTTGGCCTCGAGCGTGGCCTGGCGCTCCTCCAGCACGACGCGCAGGCCATCCACGCGGCCCGCGGCATTTTGCACCAGGGCCCGAGCCCGCGAGTCCTCGGCGTGAGGGAACGGCGGCACCATGCGCTCGCGGTCGCGAATCCAGTCATAGCGCGCACCGCGGGCCTCGCAGACCCGGGCGACCGTATCCGTGATGGTCGTGATCGTGGTCTCGATCTCCTCCAGCGTGTAGCCGCGGACCTCCCCGCGCACGAACGCCCGGTCGGGAACCGAGTTGGTGAGCGCGGTGTGAAACGCGGCCTCGGCGGTGCCGGCGGCGGCGATCGCGTCCGGGGTGAGGCGGTCGAGCACGGAGCCGCCGAGGATCGCGGCGACGTTGGCGCTCCCGCCGCCCGGCAGGCGGCCGAGCGGCAGCGCGCCGACGATCTCCGCCGCCACGGCGATCGCGTTGACCCCCGCCTCGGGGTTGGCGGCGGCGTGCGCGGCGCGGCCGTGGACGACGAATGCGAACGAGGTCTGGCCGAGCGCACGGGTGATGACGGTCCCGACCGGCTTGGCGCCGTCGACCGAGAAGGCGCAGTCGACGCCCTGCAGCAACTCGGGCGCCAGCAGGCCGGCGCCCATCTTGCCGCTCTCCTCGCAGCAGGTGAAGGCGGCGTGGACCGTCGGCCGGGTATTGGGCGCCAGTGCGGCCGCCGCGGCGCACACGCGCATCACCGCGGCCACCGCCGCCTTGTTGTCGGCGCCGAGGATCGTGTCTCCGCCCGAGCGGACGATCCCGTCGGTGTCGACATGCGGGGTGACCGGCGGTGACCCCGACTCGACGGTGTCGATGTGGGACACGAACAGGTAGGTGGCCGCGTCCGGCGCGCCCGGCACGGTGGCAAGGAGGTTGCCGCAGTCTGAGCCGTTGACCTCGCCGGCATCGTCGAAGGCCGAGGCCACGCCGTGACCGTCCAGCCACTCTGCGATCAGCTGACCGACCACGCGCTCGCGCCGGCTGGGGGACGGGACCGCCACCAGCTCCAGGAAGAGGTCGGTGACGGACGCGTCCCGGGTCAGAGGCACGCTGCCGCAGGTTACTTGTGGCGCTCGGCTACGTCGTGACCGGCGCGGCGCCGAGCTCGGTGGCGACGGCGTCGGAGGTCATCACGTCGGAGAACATGGGGTAGTCGAACTTGATCGCGTTGTCATGCTCCTCGGCGGAGGTGGCGGCGAGGCAGTCCGACAGGGTGATGACCTTGTAGCCCTTCTCATAGCCCGTGCGCATCGTGGACTCGACGCAGCAGTTGGTGAGAAAGCCCCCGAGCGCGATCGTGGTGATCTCGCGAGCGCGCAGGATGAAGTCGAGGTTGGTGGTGGCGAAGGTGTCGAGGCCGCGCTTGCCCTCAACCACGACGTCGCCGGCCTGCGGGGCCAGCGCGTCGACGATCTCGGACCCCCACTCGCCCTTGACGAACGCGGTGGAGTCCACCACTCCCTTGAGGATCCCGTAGGGGTGCTCGGCGATCTCGTTGTAGCCGGGGGCGAAGGTGATCGGGGCGTGGACGATGGTGGCCCCGGCCTGGCGCGCGGCGTCGACGAGCCGGCGCGTGTTCTGGAGCATGCCCGTGTCCTCCATCACTCCGGCCACGGCGCCGTGCAGCGCCCCGCCCTCGGAGGTGAAGTCGTTCTGATACTCGATCAGGACAATCGCGGTGTGCTTGGGGTCAAGAGGCATGCGACTTCCCTTCCTCGGCGTGGACGATGGCTGTGGAGCGAATGCTAGACCCGGGTGGTCAGCCGAGGGTGCGAATCGGCGCGCCGTCCAGGAAGGCGGCGATGTCCTGCACCACCTGCCCGTACATGTGACGCATCCCGGGCTCAGAGACGTAGCCGAGATGGGGCAGCAGGACGACGTTGGTGAGCGAGGTGAGCGGGTGACCGGCCGGGAGCGGCTCCTGGTCGTACACGTCGAGTCCGGCCGCCGCGATGATGCCCACGCGCAGCGCCGCCACGAGCGCGGCCTCGTCGACGATCGGCCCGCGCGAGGTGTTGATGAGCGCGGCCGTCGGTTTCATGGCCAGCAGCTCGGGCCCGCCGATGAGGCCGCGGGTGCGGTCTGAGAGGACGAGGTGGATGGAGACGAAGTCGGCTGCGGCGAGCAGGTCGCCCTTGCTCACGCGCCGCACGCCCACCTCGGCGGCGCGCTCGTCGCTGAGGTTCTGGCTCCAGGCGATCACCTCCATCCCGAACGCCCGCGCGGGGCCGACCATCGCCGCGCCGAGCGTGCCCAGGCCCACCAGGCCGAGCGTCGCGCCGGCAAGGTTGGTGGGCAGATCGAGCTGCCAGCGGCCCGAGCGCAGCGCGCGGTCCTCCTGGGTGACCCGCTTGGCCACCGCGAAGATGAGTGCCCACGCCACC
>DASXCN010000558.1:0-3647 GCA_036491155.1 Solirubrobacteraceae bacterium
TGAGCAAATGAGGCGCGGGGCCCGGCACATGCGCCGGGCCCCGCGGCCTTTAATCGCCCTGTGCCTGCTGGGCGGCGGGGCACCGGCGAACGTCAACTGCCTGCTGGGGAGGGCCGCGGGGGTGCCGGCGCTGGTGGCCGGAACCGCGGCGTTTGCAGGGGGCCTTGGGAGATAACACTCACCAGATGAGCAATATCTCCCACGACCCCGCCGAGGGACCCCGGCCGACGCCGAGGCCACCCCCTAACCCCGGTTCACGGGACAGCCTTCTCAGCGCGCACACCCGGTGGTAGCGTCGCCCGCATGGGAGAACGCACAGAGCACACACCGGGAACCTTCAGCTGGACGGACCTGAACACCACCGATCAGGAGGCGGCCAAGGCCTTCTACTCGGGGCTGTTCGGATGGGAGATCGAGGACATGCCGGCCGGCGAGGGCGTCATGTACTCGATGGCCGCCATCGACGGCAAGTGGGTCGGCGCGATCTCGCCCCAGCCCCAGCAGCAGCGCGACGCCGGCGTGCCGCCGGCGTGGAACTCGTACATCACCGTGGCCGACGCCGATGCCACGGCGGCGAGAGCCGCCGAGCTCGGCGCCACCGTCCACGCGCCGCCCTTCGACGTGATGGAGGCCGGCCGCATGGCGGTCATCCAGGACCCCCAGGGCGCCTGGTTTCTCATCTGGCAGCCCAACCAGCACCTGGGCGCTCAGCTGGTCAACGCCCCCGGCGCGCTGTGCTGGAACGAGCTCGGCTCGCCGGACCTCGATGGCTCGGCGGCGTTCTACAGCGGCCTGTTCGGCTGGGCCACCAGCCCGATGGAGGGCGGTGACATGCCCTACCTGGTCATCGACAATGGGGGCCGCTCCAACGGCGGCATCCGCCCGCCGATGCCGCCCGGCACGCCCCCGTTCTGGCTGGTGTACTTCGCCACCGACGACCTCGACGCCAGCCTGGCCAAGGTCTCTGAG
Organism: Solirubrobacteraceae bacterium; assembly: GCA_036491155.1. Taxonomy (GTDB): domain Bacteria; phylum Actinomycetota; class Thermoleophilia; order Solirubrobacterales; family Solirubrobacteraceae; genus Palsa-465. The sequence continues at coordinate 970 of DASXCN010000558.1, forward strand.
CTGGGCGGAAACGTGCTGATGGGCGACACCGACATCGGGATCGCGCACATCGGCGTCGTGCAGGACCCGCAGGGAGCGGTGTTCGCGCTCTACGCCGGCCGGCTCGACGACTGAATGCGGCGCCGGGCGCAGGCCGTCCGGCATACTCGGCCGGGTGCGTAGGCGCCGGATCACCCTGCTCGCGCTGGCCGCGTTGGCCGCCGCCGGCTGCGCCGGGCAGTCGTCGCACGGCTCCACGACGACCGCGGCGAACTCGGCCGCCCCGGTCCCGCAGGGCCACCCCCAGGTGGTCCAGCCGGTGGCCGGCGCCGCCGCCAAGGTGGATCCGGCCTCGGCTCCGGCCAGCGCAGGCGTGAGCGTCGACGTGGCCGGCACACCGTCCTCGCTGCCGCAGCCGATGTCGGTGGCCGACATCCGCGAACAGCTGGCCCAGAGCGGCATGAGCGCCTCCACCACCCAGGCGACGCTCGCTCCCGACGGGTTGGCGGTGGCCCCGATCGGCGCCCCCGCCGCGGTCCAGGCGGTGATCGCCGCCGGCAACCAGATCGCCCGGCTGCCCTACCGCTACGGCGGCGGGCACATGACCTACGAGGACACCGCCTATGACTGCTCGGGGTCGATCAGCTACGTGTTCGCCGCCGCGCACCTGCTTGACCGCACCGTCGTCTCAGGCGATCTGGAGCACTGGGGCCAACCCGGGCCCGGCAAGTGGATCACAGTGTTCGCCAACGCCGGGCACACCTTCATGTATGTCGCCGGGCTGCGCTTCGACACCGTCGCACTGGCCGAGACGGGCTCGCGGTGGTCTGACCGGCCCGCCGACGAGCCCGACCTCAAGACCTTCTCGGTCCGCCACCCGCCGGGCCTCTGAGCGACCGCCGCGGGCGGCTACGCAGCGGATTTGCCCCGCCAGGCCGTCCGACGGCGCCTTTATCGTCGTCCGCGATCATGCAGGTTCGAGAGCTTCGGGAAGGGAGCCGAGTCGCAGGCGTGCTCCTGCTGCGGTCCCTGGATGTGCGCCGCCGGCGCGAGGGTGAGGAGTACCTCAAGCTCACCCTCAGCAACCGCACGGGAGTCCTGCCCGCGGTGGTGCTCGACGACGTCGCCACCGCGCGCGCGGTGTGCCGCGCCGGAGAGCCGGTGCACGTCGCCGGGGCATTCTCGGTGCACCCATCGCACGGCGGCCGGCTGGTCGTGGAGGCCATCCGACCCCCCCAGGCCGATGAGTACGACCCCGAGGCGCTGCTCGATGGGCCCACGCGGCCGCTCGCGCAGATGGAGGTCGAGCTCCGGGAGCTCGTCGCCACCGTCCAGGACCCGCACCTGCGCGCGTTGCTGGATGGGCTCCTCGGCGAGGACGCGCCCACCTGGCCGCGGTTCCGCGACGCGCCGGCGGCCAAGCACTACCACCAGGCCTACCGCCACGGCCTGTTTGAGCACTCGCTCACCGTCGCCCAGGCCGTGAGCGCCATCTCGGCGACCTTCCCCGGGATCGATCGCGACGTCGCGGTCACCGGCGCCCTGCTGCACGACATCGGCAAGCTCGACGCCTACGCCGTACGCGACGGCGCCATCGAGATGTCAGACGAGGGCCGGCTGTACGGCGAGATCCCGCTCGGGTATTACCGCGTGCGCAGCCTGATCGAGAGCGTCGCCGGGTTCCCCGCTCAGACCGCCCAGGCGGTGCTGCACATCATCCTCAGCCACCACGGCTCGCTGGAGCACGGCTCTCCGGTGATCCCATGCACGCGCGAGGCCACGCTCGTCCACATGGCCGACAACCTCGGCGGGCGGCTGGGCAGCTTTGACCGCATCGAGAAGGCGCTCCCCGCGGGCGCGCAGTGGTCGCCGTGGGACAAGGGGATCGGCGGCGGCGCCTATTTCGCCCCGCCCCCGCCCGCGGCTGCGGCCGACGAGCGCCGCGCCGCCTGACCGGCGGCTCCCCTCGACAACCGTCCGGGCACACGTGTGACGGGCGTGTGCCAAAAGTGCGCAAATTCCGTGTGATGGAGCCAGGGCCCGTTCGCCGCTCCCGGCCCCCGGCTAGAGTTGCTGCGGGGATGGCCAAGGACACCGAGAAACTGATCCGTCAGCTCTCGTTGATCTCGTACCTGATGGCCGAGCGCCGCCCGGTGACGGCGCCCGAGATCAGGCGCGACGTCGAGGGGTACAGCGTCATGAACGAGGACGCGTTCGCCCGGCGCTTCTACGCTGATCGCTCCGAGCTGGAGGCACTGGGGATCGTGCTCTCGGTCGAGAAGCCGGTGGACGGACTGGTGGAGCAGGAGAACTACTCGCTGCCCCCCGAGAACTTCCACCTGCCCCCCATCGCCTTTACCGACGACGAACTGGCCGCGCTCCACACCGCGCTGCAGCTTCTGGACGGGGAGTTCGCCTACGCCGAGCCGCTACGCCTGGCGCTGCAGCAGATCTCATGGGGGCGGCCCAGCCCGCTGTCGACGCCGGAGCAGAGCACGGTCGCGCTCGGGATCACCGGCTCGGCGGGCGGCCACGACGTCTCCCAGCGACTGGCCAAAATCGAGACCGCGATCTTCCGCCGCAAGACGATCGTGTTCGAATACCACACGATGGAGCGCGACGATGTCGGCACGCGCCGCGTCGACCCGTACCAGCTGCTCTACCAGGGCGGCCAGTTCTACGTGGTGGGCCGCTCGCAC
>DASXCN010000559.1:0-7801 GCA_036491155.1 Solirubrobacteraceae bacterium
GGTACCGGCGTCGACATCGTCACCTGCACCGCCCTGGCCGACGCCACCTCCACCGACGCGCGGCTGCGCTTCATTCCCGCCGCCGACATCCGCGACGTCCAGGTCGGGGGTGGCTCGGCGTACTTCGACTCCGGCACGCGCCCCTCGCTGGCGCGCCTGGCCCTGCACGCGGTGGGGATTGGCGCCGACCCCCCGACGTGGTTCACGGCCGCGCTGCGCGCCCGCCAGCCTCCTTGCGCCGGCACCGGCCCGGCGGCGGCCCCGCCGGGCGTCGCGGACCCGGCGCTCGGCCCCGGCGTCGTGGCCGGACCGGCGCCACCGCTCGGGCAGGCCACCGACGGCGAGACGCCCGTCCAGGCCGACCCGCGTGTCGGCGCGTCGGTCGCGGCACTGGCCCGGCGCTACCAGCCGACCCTGCTGGTTACCGCCGCCGACCGCAACTGGCCGGTGTCGGTCAATGCCTACCTGGACGAGCTCGGAGCCGACGGCGGCGTCGTGTGCCTGGTGGTTGCGCAGCCGGCGCGGCGCATCTGCGATCCGCGGCCCGGCCAGCTGACCGGCCCCACCGCCTACCTGCAACTCCCCGAGACGCTGGGCCGCCACCGGGGCCCCGACGCGCAGTTCCGCGCGTTCTTGGCCGGCCTGGGCCAGACCCTGCCGACGCGGCGCCGATGGATGTCTGACCCCAGCGCGCTGAACCCATGGGCCTCGGCTCAGGTCTACTTCTACTACGACCGCGGGATCCCGCGCACCGCGTGGCCCAAGCAGGCGCACGTGCCCACGGGCGTGACCAGCGGGATGATCGGCCTGGAGTACTGGTTCTTCTACCCCTACAACTACTACCCGGTGGTGATCGATTCCGGCCTGATGAACCGGGCTCCGCTGGCCGGCGACCAGCTGAACGTCGACCTGCATCAGGGCGACTGGGAGCACGTCGACGTCCTGCTGGATCCCAACACGATGCAGCCGCAGTGGTTGTACCTCGCCCGCCACGACTTTGAGGGCGTCTTCATTCCGTGGAGCAGCCCCACGCTGCCGGTCGACGGCGGCCACCCGGTGGTCCAGGCGGCCATCGGCGGCCACCCCAGCTATCCGCCGGGGTGCGGCGCGCAGCCGCGGGCCGTCTCGGACGGAGTGCTGGCCGATTGGCTGGCCTGCGGGTCGGGGCGCTTCGCCTTCCGGGCGGCGACGACGCCGCTGGTCGACATCGCCAGCCAGCCGTGGGCGTGCTGGCGCGGGTACTTCGGTGAGAACGGGCCGCTACAGGCGGCTGCGCCCTCCTCCGACGTCCTGGTGGGCCTGCGCCACACGCGCTACGCCACTCCGCCGCGGGGGCCGCTGGTCCAGGCGGAGAACACCGGGGTGTGCTTCAACGGGAGGCCGACGGGCTCCTGAAGACGGGCGTGTCACATCATTCGCGCCTGGCGGGTCAGATGGTTGTATGCCTGGCACGCGACCGAGGATCTGACGATGGACGAACAAGATTGGCTGGCGCAGCGCTTCGAGGAGCACCGGCCCCGCCTGCGCGCGGTGGCCTACCGCATGCTCGGCTCGGTGAGCGAGGCCGACGACGCCGTGCAGGACACCTGGCTCCGGCTCAGCCGCAGCGACAGCGACGAGGTCGAGAACCTGGGCGGGTGGCTGACCACGGTCACCGCCCGGGTGTGCCTGAACATGCTGCGTTCACGGAAGACCCGGCGAGAGGAGCCGTTCGGTCCCCACGTACCCGAGCCGATCATCGACTCGGTGGCGGGGGTGGACCCCGAGCACGAGGCCCTGCTGGCCGACTCGGTGGGCCTGGCGCTGCTCGTCGTGCTGGAGATGCTCTCCCCCGCCGAGCGCCTGGCCTTCGTCCTGCACGACATGTTCGCCGTCCCCTTCGATCAGATCGCGCCCATCGTCGACCGCTCTCCCGAGGCCACCCGGCAGCTGGCCAGCCGTGCCCGGCGCCGGGTCCAGGGCAGCGCGCCGGTGGGCGACGCCGACCCCGACCAGCAGCGCGTGGTGGTGGACGCCTTCCTGGCCGCCGCCCGCGAGGGCGACTTCGATGCGCTCGTCTCGCTCCTGGATCCCGACGTCGTCCTGCGCGCCGACTCCGGCCCCGGCCTCCCGGGAGCCACGCTCGAGCTCCGCGGCGCCGCCGAGGTGGCCGGCCGGGCGCTCACCTACGCGCGCCTGCAGTTGCTCAACCGGGCGGTGCTGGTCAACGGCATGCCCGGCATGATGTCCTACCGCGACGGGCGGCCCTTCAGCGTGGGCGCCATCACCGTGCGCGGCGGCAAGATCGTGGAGATGGACATCCTGGCCGACCCCGAGCGCCTGAGCGAGCTCGATCTCACCGCCATCGAGGAGTGAGCGGCGCTACGGTTGCGGGTCATGGCCACCGATCCTCTGTTCATTCTCCAGATCCCCGCCGGCGGACCGCTTGACGACCAGCTGACCGAGGACCCGCCGCCCGGCATCGTCATCGAGCGCGGGCTGACCGACGAGGAGGGCGTGCTGGATCCGCCCGTCGCCGGTCAGGTCGTGCTGTCGGTGCCCTCGCCCGAGGCGCTGCGCCGCCAGGCCGACGAGGTTCGTCAGGTCATCGACGGCGCGGGCACGAGCACTGAGCCGATCGTGGTGGTGATCGAGGCCGCCGAGGTGCTGCGCGCCGACGAGCTGGGCATAGTCGCCGACGCCGCCGAGCGCGCCTCGCGGCCCGTGATCCTGCGCGTCATCCGCGACGGCTGACGCTCTCCGATCACCACCACTTGCGCTCGCGCGCCTGATCGGTGCCGTGGCTCTGGTCCAGACCGTCGAGCGCCGCCATGTCCTCGTCTGAGAGCGTGAAGTCGAAGACCGCGAAGTTGGCCTCAATCCGGTCCTGGTGCGTGGACTTGGGCAACACGATGGTGTCGCGCTGCAGACACCAGCGAATGAGCACCTGCGCGGAGGTGCGGCCCAGGCGGTCGGCGATCTGGGTCACCGTGGCGTCGTCCAGGTGCCGGCCGGTGCCGAGCGGGCTGTAGGCCTCGATGGCCACGCCGTGGCTGGTGGAGGCCTCGAGCAGCTCGCGGCGATACTCGAAGGGGCTGAACTGGACCTGGTTGATGACCGGGGGCGTGGTGGCGACGCCGATCACCTGCTCGAGCTCGGCGACGCTGAAGTTCGACACGCCGATCGAGCGGGCGTAGCCCCGCTCCCGGGCCGCCTCCATCCCGGGCCATGCCCACGTCGGGCCCTTCTGCGGCCAGTGGATGATGTAGAGGTCGATCTGGTCGATGCCGAGGCGCTCGAGGCTCTTCTCGGCCTCAGCCGCCGGGTCGGTGCGCCCGGGATAGAACTTCGTGGTGATGAAGACCTCCTCGCGCGGCACGCCACTGTCGCGCAGCGCGCGACCGACGCTGGCCTCGTTGCCGTAGGCCTGCGCGGTGTCGATGTGCCGGTATCCGGCCTCGAGCCCCCAGCGCACCGCGTTCTCGGTCTCGGGCCCGTCCTCGGCCTGCCACACGCCCAGTCCGACCGTGGGGATCGAGTTGCCATCGGACAGGGTTCGCCGCCGGCCGTCTTCGCTCACGTCGCCTCCCTCGGTTGCTTACGGCGCACCTTAGCGTCGTGGCCTGCCCACCCGGCGGGGCCCCAAACCCATCGGCCTACATCGCGTCGAGCTCCTCCAGTCGCCGTCCGCGCGTCTCGGGGCCGATGAGGAAGGCGGCGATGTACAGCAGCCACAGCACGGCGAAGCACTTGGCCAGGGTGGGCAGCCCCACCGACCCGATCAGGCTTCCGGTCAGGACCGGGCCCGCGATCGACGGGATGCGCCCGAAGGCGACGCCGAGGCCGAACCCTGTGCCGCGCAGGGCGGTGGGAAAGAGTTCGGCCACGTAGGTCTGCCCGACCGACCAGGTCCACCCCAGCAGGCCGATGCCGAACACCTGGGCGAGCGCGAAGACCAGAAGGTGGCTGGTTGAGAAGCCGATCACGCTGCAGGCGGCGAGCACCACCGCCCCCACGATCGCCGCCGGCCGCCGGCCGAAGCGCTCGGCCGCGTGGGCGCCGACGAACGGCCAGATGGCCATGGCGACATAGAAGGCCATGGTCAGAGCCAGCGACTGGCGGAAGCTGAGGCCGAAGGTTCCCAGCATGTACTTCTGCAGGAAGACGAGGAAGCCCCAGTATCCGACGGCGTTGGCGATGAAGATCATGGTGGCGATACCCAGACGCCGGCGCAGTCGCGGCGTGGAGAGGATCTCGCGGACCTGACGGCCGGTCTCGCCGGCCTCGCGCCGCTCCTTGCGCGCCGCCAGGTAGGGGGAGGACTCCCGCAGCGCCCGGCGCAGGACGTACACCATCCCCGCCGGGATCAGGGCGAAGATGAAGGTCACGCGCCAGCCCAGGGACGGTGCCACCAACAGTGCGACGGCCAGCGCGATCAGCGCACCCACCGCATAGAGGGAGAAGATCACGCCCCCCGCGCCGATCGCCCGGCGCTTGGCCGGCCACGCCTCGACGGTGTACGGCACGCCCACCGCGAGCTCGCCGGCCCCGCCCAGGCCCGTCAGGAAGCGGAAGGCCGCAAACAGGCCCGCGCCCCCCGCCACGCCGGAGGCCGCCGTGGTGAGCCCGTAGAGCGCGATCGAGGTCCCCAGCGTGTTCTTGCGCCCGAAGCGGTCAGCCGCGTAGCCGAAGGCGAACGTCCCCACCGTGTAGCCCGCGAGCATGACGGAGCCGATGACCCCCTGAGCCGTCGTGGAGAGGCTGAAGCTCACCGCGATGAGCGGCAGCACGAACGAGTAGATGTTCACGACGTAGGCGTCAAAGAGGAACCCGAGGCCCGACGAGACGGCGACGAGCCACGCCTGGCGCATGTCGTGGGGCTCAGGGGTCTGCTGGGTCGTGCGCGGGGCACCGCCGCGAGCGCGCACGGGTGAGCGAAGGGCGCGGGCCCCCGTCAGGTCGGTCATCTGATCTCCTTGGTGCTCTAGGGCGCGAGGAGGACGGAGCCGTCCTCCTCCCAGACGGTCAGGCGCCGCAGCCGGCGCCCCGGGTCAAACAGCGTGCAACCGGTCCGCACGTCGTACTCGTAGCCGTGCCACGGACATCGCAGGGCGTCCACGGAGTGGTCAGGGCGGTGGTCGCCCACCCCGCGGCTCCCGCGGCTACCGTGCCCCAGGCGGCCCGCTGACAGCGGCGCACCGTGGTGCAGGCAGCGGTTGACCAGCGCGTGCAGGCTGCCGTCGCCCAGGCGGATGACGACGGCCGGCAGGCGGCCCAGCGCGACGGCGCGCATCTGGCCGGGCGCCAGCTCGTCGCTGGCGCACACCCGTGTGGCCTGGTCAGCGTGGACGGTCGCGCTCATGCTGATCGCCTCCGCTCGGCATCCGGCCTCGCCTGTAAGTCGTCGGCATGAGTCGTCCTGCTTCCGCTATCGGGCAGGCGGTAGGTCGCGCGGGCGTTGTCGGCCAGGATCTTGCGCACCAGCTCGTCGGGCAGGCCCGGTGGCAGCGCGCGCAGCGGGGAGTCGAAGTCCCAGTGCGGATAGTCAGAGGAGAAGAGGACGAGCTCGTCTGACTCCATCTGCTCGACGAGGCCGAGGAACTGCCGCGCGGTCATCTCCTCGATCGGCTGGGTGGCGAAGCGGACGTGCCGGCGGATGACGTCCGAGGGCTTGCGCTGCAGCCACGGCACCTCCGAGCGCAGCTCGCGCCACTGCTGATCGGAGCGCCACATGATGTGCGGCACCCACGAGAAGCCACCCTCGATCATCGCCACCCGCAGCTCCGGATGGCGGTCAAAGACGCCATTGAAGACGAGGCTCACCGTCTGGGACATGAACACCTGCGACACGAGCGTGTGCCACTCGGCGAACCACCGGTGGTGGCCCAACGCGGTGGGCGAGTTCTCGGAGTGGTGGATGCCGACCACCAGCCCGTGGCGCGCCGCGGCCGCGAATAGCGGCTCGTAGAAGGGGTCCCCGAACGGCCTGTCGCCGATGTACAGCATCACCTGCACCATGCGCGGGTGGTCACCCAGGCGGTCGATCTCGCGCGCGGCCCCCGACGGGTCGTGCGCGTTGACGTGAATCGAGCCCGCCAGGCGTGGCTCGCGCTCCAGCCACGTCTCGACCTGCCAGTCGTTGTAGGCCGACATCAGGCCGGTCTTGAACTCCGGCCACCCAGCTCCCAGCGCCGACGCGTTCAGCCAGCCAGTGAGGATGGCGTTGTCGATGTCGTAGAGGTCAAGAAGCTGCTCGCGCAGCAAGCCGAGGTCCGAGCCGCCCGGGCGGCCGTCGGGGAGCTTGGCGTCGGCCCGGTCAAGCCCGCCGGCGGTGGGCTGAGCGTAGGGGAGCAGCCGCTCGGGCTGCCAGCCGAACTCGGTGATGTAGCGCCGCCACTGAGGCTCCAGATAGGGCACCAGCTCCTCGAGCGCCGCGCGCTCGTGCACGTCGACGTCGACGATCTCGGTGCGCTCCCGTCCGGGGGCGGTGTTGGTCTCGGAGGAGGTCGCGGTCATGCCTCTTCTGCAGTAATACCATAATCACCATAATTTTAGTCGTCATTATGCCCGGCCCGCGAACCCGGGCCACAGCGCGTCGACGACGGCTTGGCTCCACTCCGGGCCCGGCCGTCCCGCGGCCAGGCAGGCGAAGACGAGGCTGCCCATCAGCGCTTCGGCGGCGATGTGCGTGTCCAGGCCCGCGCGGACGTCGCCGCGCTCCTGGCCGCGCCGGAGCGCCTCGGCGATCGCGTCGCGAGGCGGCGCCACCATCTCCCGGCGCAACTGCGCCAGCAGCTTGGGGTGCTCCTTGGCCATCAGCGTGCCCGCCAGGCCGACGGGAAAGCGCTTGCGGACCGTCTCGAGATGCGCGACGAGGTCATCGCGCGCCGTGCCGGTGTCAACCGGCGGCGCCGCGCTGACGCGGCTGGCGATGACCGCCGCCACGAGATCTGACTTGCCCCTGTAGCGGCGGTAGATGGCGGGGCGACCCACCTTGGCGGCGTCGGCCACGCCCGCGATCGAGAGCCGCGCGTAGCCCTCGTCGCGCAGCAGCCGCCAGGCGGCCTTCAGGATGGCCGCGTCGACCGCGGCGTCCCGGGGCCGCCCGGCACCGCTCACGACACCGCCGGGAGCGGCGCCGCGGCCAGGGGTGCCAAGCTGAACAGCCGCGGGTCGGCGGTGGCGATGCCATGCACCCCCAGCCCGCACAGCGACTCGATCGCGGCCCGATCGTTCACGGTCCACGCATACAGGCGGCCGTCGCGCTCGGCGACGTGCGCCAGCAGCCTCGCGTCCACGAGGCGGTGCTGGGCCATCAGCGCGTCCCACCGGCGTGAGGCCATCCCGGCCAGCACCTGCGCGCGCCAGTCGCCCCAGCGGCGGCTGAAGCGGGCGAACCGGCCGCCGACCGAGATCCCGAGCCGCGCGCGAGGCTCGTGCGCGCGCAGCCGATCCAGCACCGCCGGGACCTGGGAGGAGAGCAGCGAGCGCTCCAGCAGCCCGGCCCGGCGCAGGGCATCGAGCAGCGCGGCCTCACAGCCGACGTGCTTGACGTCGACGTTGAGGCCGACGTCGGCGAAGCGCCGGGCGGCGAGGTGGGCCAGCGCCTCCTGCAGGCGGACGGATCCGCCCATGCGCGCGTGCAGCACGGTGTGGGCGAGCACCAGCTCGCCACGCCATCCGCGGACGTCGAACTCCACCATGTCGACGCCCACCTCGAGCGCGGCGTCGAAGGAGGCGGGGGTGTTGGCCGGGGCGAGGGCGCTGGCGCCTCCATGGCCGATCCGCTCGCAGGCGGTCATGGGTTAACGATGGCAGGTCG
>DASXCN010000560.1:0-1851 GCA_036491155.1 Solirubrobacteraceae bacterium
GCCCGGGCCGGGTCGGCCACGCGCACGATGACGCGAGGCACGTTGAAGCGCCGCTGAGCGAGCTGGGCGATCACGAGGTTGGTGTTGTCGCCTCGCGTGGCCGCCAGGAACACGTCGGCCTGCTCGATCCCGGCTTCGACGAGGCCGTCCACCTCCAACGCCGCACCGACGGTGAATCGTCCGCCGGCGTCCTCCCAGCTGATCGACTGGTCCTTGTCCAGCCGCTCATGCGACAGCGGGTCACTGTCAAGCACGGAAACGTCGTGTCCGGCGTCCAACGCGCGCTTGGCTACCGCCGACCCCACACGGCCGGCACCGACGATCACAATGAACATGGGCGGCACTCTAGGTCTTCGTTGTAAGAAATGGCGTCACATCGAGACCAATACCCGCGAAGGCCCTTGGCCCAAGCGGCGGTCACGCGGCGTTGACGTGATCAGCCCGTGGCGGAGGCGTGAGCGCGGCCGCGGCGATGACCAGCGCGAAGGCCAGCACCCGGATCACCACCCCCGCCTCGGAGGACGGCATCGGCTCGCCGAAGACGATCGGCCCGGCGGCGATCGTGGTCAGGTTGGCCGCGGCGCTGGTGAGGGCGATCATCGGCACCGCGTCGCCCAGCTGCAGGCTGCGCGCCGAGATGAGCAACCCCACGAGCGACGCCACCAGGATGACCAGAGCCAGCGGGTGGAGCAGGACTCCGAATCCGAGAGCGTGCAGGTGCGAGCTGAGCGCTTTGATCGACGTGTCCGACGTCGCCCACAGCAGACCCGCGGAGACCGCGAGCATGGCCGGCCGGCGCGGCCGCAGCGCCAGCAACAGGCCGACGGCACCAGTGGCAGCGAGGAACACCGCGAGCGTGCCCGGGTCATAGCGCGAGTGCGCGCTGCCCGCGTCGCCATCCAGCGTCGCCGCCAGGAAGGCCAGGCCGGCGGCGGTCAGCCCCACCCCCACCCATTCGCGGCGCGTCACCTCGATGCCAAACAGCTTGTCGGCCACCACCGTGAGCAGGACCAGCCCGCCGGCGATGACCGACTGCACCAGCGAGATGGGGGCCAGTGCCAGCGCCCCGACGTGAAAGCACCAGGAGCCCAGGGCGATGGCGATGCCCAGCGAGTACAGCGGCGAGCGAAACAGCTCCACGGTGCTGCGCCACGGATGCGTCAGCTCCACCGACGGCGCCTCGCGGGCCCCGCGGAACTTGTAGAGGAACCCGGCCACCGACCCGAACGCGGTGAGCAGCGCCAGGACCAGCCCAATGTCGACGGACGCGGACATCCCGCGGGTCTGAGCCTACGCGGCGCGGGGGGGCGGGAGCGGATCCCGCGCCGCGGCAGTTGCTCGGTGTGGGTCGATCCCCGACGTGGCCCGCTCAGATCAGGTGATCAGCGGGATGATCAGCAGCGCCACGATGTTGGCGACCTTGATCATCGGGTTGATGGCCGGTCCGGCGGTGTCCTTGTAGGGGTCACCAACGGTGTCGCCGGTGACCGCCGCGGCGTGGGCCTCCGAGCCCTTGCCGCCGAAGGCGCCGTCCTCGATGAGCTTCTTGGCGTTGTCCCAGGCGCCACCACCGGCGGTCATCGACACGGCCATGAACAACCCGACGACGATAACCCCGATGAGCAGCCCGCCGAGGGCCTGGACCGAGATGATCCCGACGATCACGGGGATCACGATGGGGATGAGCGCCGGCAGGATCATCTCCCGCTGCGCGGCCGCCGTGACGATGCTCACGCACTGTCCGTACTCGGGCTGCTCGGTGCCGTCCATGATCCCGGGCTTCTCGCGGAACTGGCGGCGAACCTCCTCCACCACGGCGCCGCCGGCGCGGCCGACGGCCTCCATCGAGAG
>DASXCN010000561.1:0-6220 GCA_036491155.1 Solirubrobacteraceae bacterium
AAGCCGCATCCGCCGCGCGAGGATCTCGCTGGCGAGGCTCAACCGCGGTTCCGCGCCCAGCTCATGGGTAGAGGATCGCATGAGCTGCCCCGAACCCGGAGATAATGCCGCCATGCCCAAGGAAGCGCAGCTGACGCAGACGCCCGGCGGCAAGGTGCCCAAGGGCGACGGCTGGTTCGTCCTCAACGCCCGCGAGGCGCGCTGGCTGATCGGCGACTTCGGCGCCTATACCCGCTTCGAGGGCGACGAGCGCTGGCAGCAGTTGGGCTTCAACATCGGCGTCCTCCAACCCGGCCAGCCCGCCTGCTACTACCACGCCGAGAACGACCAGGAGGACTTCCTGGTGCTCAGCGGCGAATGCCTACTGCTCATCGAGGGCCAGGAGCGACCCCTCAAGGCCTGGGACTTCGTCCATTGCCCGCCGTGGACTGAGCACGTCTTCGTCGGCGCCGGCGACGGGCCGTGCGCGGTGCTGGCGGTGGGCAGTCGCGCCGGCGACCAGACCGTCTACCCCGTCTCCGAGCTGGCACTCCGCCACCGCGCCGGCGTCAAGCGCGAGACCAAGGATCCGTCCAAGGCCTACGGCGAGATCGCCGACGATGTCGAGACTCCCTATCAGGACGGCTGGCTGCCGGACCTGTAGATGGGCGACCTCGACGCGCTCACGGTGCTGGTCACCGGCGCCAACACCGGGATCGGCCGCGCCATCACCGAGGCGCTGGCCGCCCGCGGCGCCACCGTCTACATGGCCTGTCGCAACCAGGCCAAGGCGGCGCCCGTCCGCGACGAGATCGCGGCGGCGACCGGCAACGCCGATCTGCACCTGCTCTCGCTCGATCTCGCCGACCTGCCCTCGGTGCGGGCCTGCGCCAGGGCCTTCCTCGAGACCGGCGCGCCGCTGCATGTCCTGGTCAACAACGCGGGCCTGGCCGGCAAGCGCGGGATGACCGCCAGCGGATTCGAGGTGGCCTTTGGCACCAACCACGTCGGGCCGTTCCTGCTCACCAACCTCCTGCTCGAGCGCCTGCGCGACAGCGCGCCGGCGCGGGTGGTCACCGTCGCCTCGGACGCGCACTATCGCGTCACCGGTATCGACTACGAAACGGTGCACGAGCCGACACGCACGCGGACCGCCTTTCACGAGTACAGCGTCTCCAAGCTCGCCAACGTGCTGCACGCCCAGGAGCTCGCCCGCCGCGTCGAGGGCTCGGGGGTCACCACCTACTCGCTGCATCCGGGCGTCATCGCCTCCGACGTCTGGCGCCAGGTGCCCTGGCCGATCCGCCCGCTGATGAAGCTGCGCATGGGCTCGACCACCGACGGCGCGAAGACCCCGGTGTACTGCGCCACCGACGCCGAGCTCGCCTCCCAGACGGGCCTCTACTACGAGAAGTGCCGGGTCAAGGCGCCCGGCGATGCCGTGACCGCCACGCACGCCGCCGAACTCTGGGAGCGCAGCGAAGCGTGGGTCAGCTGACACCGATCAGCTGAGACCGATCAGCTGAGACCGATCAGCTGACACCGATCAGCTGAGGCCGATCAGCCCCCGTTGCCGTCCGGCAGCCGCCACCCCGGCGACGCCGGCAGCTCAATGGCCTCCTCGGGCCCCCACGACCCCTGCGCGTAGGGCACCAACTCGGGCGGACGGTCGATCACCGGGGCGCACACCTCCCACAGGCGCTCGATCTGCTCTGAGCGGGTGAACAGCAGCCGTTCGCGGACCATCACATCGTGCAGGAGCCGCTCATAGGCCTCCAGGCCGTCGGCGCCTCCGAACGCCTCGTCGACGTCGAGCGTGAGCGCGACGCGCCCCAGGTCGAGGACCGGGCCCGGCACCTTGGCCTGGACCTCGACGCGCACCTTCGGGTCGTCGGATAACTCGAAGACCAGCTCGCTGGGCCGGGTGCACTGCTCCGGAGTGTGGTTGGGGAATAGCCGCAGCGGTGCGTTGTCGAAGCCGATGGTCACCGTGCGCCGGCCCTCGGCCAGCGCCTTCCCGGTGCGCAGGTAGAAGGGGATCCCGCTCCAGCGCCAGGTGTCGACCCAGACCTCGAGCGCGACGAAGGTCTCCACCTTGGAGTCGTCGTCGACCCCGTCGACGTCGCGATACCCCTGGTACTGGCCAAACACCACCCGTGACCGGTCCAGAGGGCGGATCGCGTCAAAGAGCTTGGTCCGCTCGAGGTGCAGGCCCTCGGCGTTCACGCGGCTGGGAGGCTCCAGGGCCACGATCCCCAGGATCTGGAGCAGGTGGGTGACCACCATGTCGCGAAACGCACCGGTCTGCTCGTAGAACCCCGCCCGTCCCTGGATGTCGAGTTTCTCGGGGACGTCGATCTGCACGTAGGCGACGTGATCGCGGTTCCACACGGGCTCGAACATCCCGTTGGCGAAGCGCAGCGCGAGGATGTTCTGGGCCGCCTCCTTGCCCAGGAAGTGGTCGATGCGGTAGATCGACTCCTCGGGCAGGACCTCGTGCAACGTCGCGTTGAGCTCCTTTGCGCTGGCCTCGTCGTGGCCGAAGGGCTTCTCCACCACCAGCGAGCAGTTCTCGGCCATCCCGGTCACCCCCAGCATGCGCACCATGTCCTGCATCGCTCGCGGGGGCACCGAGAGGTAGATGAGCCGCTCCCCTTCAGCGCCGATCTCCGCCTCGGCGTCGGTCACCGCCCGGGCCAGCTCCTTGCCGTCCTCGGCGCTGGAGGCGACGAAGCTCACTCGCGCCGCGAAACCATCCCAGTGCTCGTCGAGCTCGCCACGGCCGTACTGCTGCAGCGCCTCGTTGATGTGCTGGCGAAAGTCGTCGTCGGATCCTGGTGACGTGCGCCCTGACCCGATGATCCGGAAGTCCTCGGGCATCAGGCCCTCGCGGAAGAGATGGAAGAACCCCGGGAACAGCTTGCGCTTGGCCAGGTCTCCGGTTGCGCCGAAGATCACGAGCACCCGCTTGGCCGGGCGCCGGAACCCGCTCATCGGCTGATCCTGTCGGTCATAACGGGCACGCTACACGACGGTGAGCGTCGAGTTGCCAGCACATGGAGGCCACGTTCACAGGCGGTTAGACGTCGATGCACCTCCGTTTTGTGGAGGGATACTCGGTCGCAGTGGAGGGGCTCGAACCGAACCGCGCAGCGCACGGGCGTGGCCGGCTCGCCCATCGGGGGCGCGGGCGCCGGGCGGCGCTCGGGACGCTGGGCCTGGCGTGCCTGGGCGCGTCCTGCGCGGCCATCGCCGTGGCGGCCTGCGGCGGCGCAACGCCCCTCCTGACCTCCTCGAGAACGGCGCACCACCCCCATCACGGCGACGCGCGCCTGCGGCCGGTCTCAGCGGCGGTGTCGGTGGCGCCGGGCGCGAAGCGCACCCCGGTCCCGCGCTCCTACCTGGGGCTGTCCACCGAGTACTGGGCGCTGCCCCTGTGGTCGGGCGAGATGCCGCTGCTGGAACGCACCCTGTCGCTGGTCCGCGTCCATGGCGAGGGACCGCTGATCCTGCGCGTGGGCGGCGACTCCGCCGACCACGCCTTCTGGGACCCCACCGCGGGAGTGGACGGGATCCGGCTTCCTCCGTGGGCGTTCCCGCTGGCGCCCAAGTGGCTGGGCCAGGCGCGCGCGCTCGTGCGAAGGCTGGGCGTGCGGCTCATCCTGGACCTCAACCTCATCACCGACACACCGGGCGACGCCGCGCAGTGGGCGCGGGCGGCGAGCTCCGCCCTCCCGCCCCACAGCATCGATGCCTTCGAGGTCGGCAACGAGCCCGACGTCTACAGCCGTGCCGACTGGCTGGCCATCACCGCAGACCGCGGACTCGCCGGCCGGCGGGCCGGCCGGGTGGGCGCCGGTCCAGTCACCGGGGCGGCCCTGCCGGGGGCGCTCACCACGCGTGACTACGTCCGCGACTTCCACGCCTACGCCGCCGCACTGGGCCAGGTGGCGCCGCAGGTGAAGCTGGCCGGGCCCGCGCTCGCCAACCCCATCCACCATGGCCGCTGGGTCACGACCCTGATCGACGGGGCCCGTCGGGCACTGGGCATCGTCACCGTCCACCGCTACCCATTCACCGGCTGCCCCGGACGCCGGGGCACGCGCGCCTACGCCACGATCGGGCGCGTGCTCAGCCCCGCGGCCTCAACGGGGATGGCCGCCTCGCTGCGGCCGCTGGTCGACGACGCTCACGACGCGGGACTGCCGCTGCGCCTGACCGAGCTCAACTCGGTCAACTGCGGAGGCCGGGCCGGCGTCAGCGATGCGTTCGCCACCGCCCTGTGGGCGCCCAACGCCCTGTTCGCACTGCTGCGGGCCGGCGTGGACGGCATCAATCTGCACATTCGCGCCGCCGCCGTCAACGCCCCCTTCGCCCTCGGACCGGCGGGACTGCAGGCGCGGCCACTCCTCTACGGGCTGATCCTGTTCGCCCGCACGCTGGGCCCCGATGCCCAGCTCGTCGCGCTGCGATCGCGGCTGAGCCGCCCCGCCGGCATCGGGGCGTGGGCGGTACGGGTGGGGCGCAACACGCTCCACGTCCTGCTCATCGACTCAAGCCGCCGCGCCGAGCGAGTCTCGCTGCGCCTGCCCGCGACCTCGATGGCCGCCGTGCAGCGCCTGCTCGCCCCCTCGGCCGACGCGCGGTCCGGGGTCACCCTCGGCGGCCGCGCGCTCGGGGCCGACGGGCGCTGGCAAGGCGTCTCGGCGCACCAGACGGTGGCGCCACGCGGGGGGGCCTACGTCGTGACCGTGCGCGGGATGAGCGCCGCGCTGGTCAGCGTCCGGGTGCGGCCCGGGGCGCTGGGGGTCGCTCCGAGCCGGCGGCGGCGCTACTGATGGCCGGCGATCGCGTGGGGCACGTAGGGCTCCTCCAGGCGCTCGATCTCTGACTCGCTGAGCGACACCTGCTCAGCGGCGAGCGCGTCGTCGAGGTGCTGGAGCTTGGTGGCCCCCACGATCGGCGCGGTGACCCCGGGCTTGTGCAGCAGCCAGGCCAGGGACACCTGCGCGGTCGAGATCCCGCGCTCGGCGGCCACCTCGTCGGCGCGCTCCACGACGTCGAAGTCGAGCTCCGGCTTGTAGATCGATTCGCCGAAGCTGTCGGTCTGCGCCCGGATGGTGAGCTTCTCGCCGGCCCGGGTGCGGTTGCCGGTCAGCATGCCGCGCGCCAGCGGGCTCCATGGGATCACCCCGACGCCCTGGTCCAGGCACTGGGGGATCATCTCTCGCTCCTCCTCGCGGTAGACGAGGTTGTAGTGGTTCTGCATCGAGACAAAGCGCGTCGAGGCGACCGCCTGGGCCTTGGCGAACTGCCAGGCGTACATGCTGCTGGCCCCGATGTAGCGCGCCTTGCCGGACTTGACCACGTCATGGAGCGCGTCCATCGTCTCCTCGATCGGGGTGCGGCGATCGAAGCGGTGGATCTGGTAGAGGTCGACGTAATCCAGTTCCAGGCGCTGCAGCGAGGCGTCGATCGAGGCCATGATGTGCTTGCGCGACAGCCCCTGGCCGTTCTCGCCGGGCATCGTCCTGCCATTGACCTTGGTGGCGAGGACGTACTCCTCGCGCGTGCCGAACAGCTTGCGCAGGAGGCGACCGCTCAGCACCTCGCTCTGGCCGCCGTTGTAGACGTCCGCAGTGTCATAGAAGTTGATCCCGCCCTCGACGGCGCGGCGCAGGATCGGCTCCGCGTCCTCCTCGTCGAGCGTCCATGGCCGGCTCTCGTGCTTGCCGTAGCTCATCATGCCCAGGCACACCCGGGACACACGAAGCCCAGTCCGGCCGAGATTGACGTAGTCCATGGGTCTCTCCCTGATCGCGGTTCGCCGTCGGCCGAGCGGCGCTCGGGCCACGAGCTGACAGATAGCAGGGGCCGCCAGGGCTCAACCTCCGGGCATGATCGGCCGAGTTAACCCAGAGGATCCTCCCTCGACCCTCGGAGCCTCATGTCCGTCAGCCCCATCGGCGGCGTCAGCAACGTCTCGTCCCTGCTGCAGCCGACCGCCGCGCAGACCGCCGCCACTCAGGCCACCGTCCCCGGTTCGGCCACCTCCACCGCGGCCCAGACCGCGCCGACCGCTGACGCGGCTCAGGCCTGGGAGGAGGCGATGCGCGCCGCTATGGGCGACGAGTCCTCCTCCGGCGACTCCTCCTCTGACCCGCTGTCCTCGCTGGCCAGCCAGACCTCCACGTCATCCCCGCAGAGCTCGCTGGCCTCGGCGCTGGCCAGCCAGACCGGC
>DASXCN010000562.1:0-1604 GCA_036491155.1 Solirubrobacteraceae bacterium
AACAGCATCATCGCGCGCACCACCTCGCGCTCCACCTCGTCGCCGGACCCCGCGGCGTGGCTGCGGATGAGCGACCGCTGCAGTTGGGTGCGGCGCTCGCGCGGGATGTGCCGGCCGGCCAGGGCCCCGAAGCCCGTCGACACGCCGTAGTGGGGCCGGGTGTCCTGAGCGAGGGCGTCGATCGTGGCGCGCCCGGCGTCGATCGCGGCGAGGGCCTCGGCCGACAATTGCACCGGCGCGCCCCCGCGGGCGACGGCGACGACCTCGGCGCGCGAGACGGGGCCCACGCCCACGGTGACCAAGGCTTGAGTCTGCATGGCGTGCATTGAAGGGCAGCGCGGCCGCGGATGTCGGGCGCCACGGCAAAGCACCCGCTTTGCGCAAGTTCCGCCAACCACGAGCGTTCCAGGCATCACCAATCCACCGGAAAGGAGCACCGCCCCGATGTTCCGACGTTCCGCAGGGTCGCTCGTCGTTGCCCTGCTCTCTCTGCTCGCCGCCGCGACAGCCGCCAGCGCCGCCCGAGCCCCGCGCATCTGGTTCCCGATGAACCGGTTGCCGCTCGCCCACGCCACCCGGCTCGGAACCGCCCCGTCGTCGCAGCGCATGGAGGTCGGCGTCGGCCTGAAGGACCCGCACCCAGCCGCCGAGCAGAAGCTCATGGCGGCCCAGCAGAGCCCGGCCAGCCCGCAGTACCACCACTTTCTCACCCCCGCCCGGTACGACCAGCGCTTTGCCGTCTCCAAGACGGCGTTCCAGCACACGCTGAGCTGGCTGCGCGCCGGCGGCGCCACGATCGTCGACACGTCGGGCGCCCGGGACTTCGTCGAGATCTCAGCACCGATCTCCGAGCTCGACAAGCTCTTTCAAACCACCATCGGCAGCTACGAGGCCCAGGGGGTGCACTTCCTGGCCAACGAGAGCGCACCGAGCGTGCCCGCCGGGCTCCACATTCTCACGGTGATGGGCCTCAACACGCTCATCCACCCCACCACGCCCCTGTCGGGCGCCACCACCGCCGATCGGTCGCCCGGCTCCAGCCTGCTGGGCCGCGCCACCGACCCGAGTGCCCTGAAGGGGATCGCCGGTCAGGGCAGCCTCGTCAGCTTGATCACCTCGACTCTCGGCGTCGCGGGCATCCTCGGCAAGACCGCTGCGGGCGCGCCCACCATCCCGGCAGCCCTCACGCCCCAGCAGCTGTGGGGCGTCTACGACATGCCGTCGGGCAACACGGGCCAGGGCCAGTCGGTCGCGGTCATGGGCTCAGGCGACTCGAGCACGACCGTCAAGGACCTTGCCCTCTTCGAGCAGGAGATGAAGCTGCCGCAGGTCCCCGTCAAGGTCACCGATATCCCCAAGGAGGGCGATTTCTCCGACACCGGCGGCAACGTCGAGTGGGAGCTGGACACCCAGGCCTCCACGGGCATGGCGCCCAACGTCAAGCAGGTGCATCTGTACTTCGCCCAGCACCTGATCGACCCCGACGCCGAGGCTGATTTCGCCAAGTGGGTCGATGACAAGAACGGGCCCAAGCAGGCCAACGCGTCATTTGGGGAGTGCGAGACGACACCGGCCAACGCGACGCTCGAGAGCACCATCCCCGC
>DASXCN010000563.1:0-4728 GCA_036491155.1 Solirubrobacteraceae bacterium
GGAGCCACGCTCAAGAACGCGGTCGCGGGTCGTCGCGCCGCCGCCAAGTAGCGGACCCACGGCGCCCGGCCGATCTGCCGGAGTGGGACATCGGTTTCGGCGGCCCGGGCGTCTCGGCCCGGCCGCCGGCCATGCCCCGGCTGCGGGTGCCTCCCGGACGAAGGACGGCTGACTACCCGCCGCCGAATTCGTCGTCGGCGGCGAGGCCGGGCTCGTCCTCGGCCGCGTGGATGGCGCACAGTGCCGGCCCGCCGGACTCGAGTACCGCTTCGAGCTCCGCCGCGGTCAGCCGGGCGCCGCACTCCTCGCATCGTTCGCCTGCCGTCTCGATGCTGTGCTCCTCCAGGCTCATGGCGCGAGTTTAGTCCCCGCGCCCAGGTAGGCCAGCACGGCCAGGACGCGCCGGTGATCGTCGTCGGTGGCCGGCAGGTCGAGCTTTCCGAAGATATTGGTGACGTGCTTCTCCACAGCGCCGAGCGTGATCACGAGCTCGCGGGCGATGGCGGCGTTGGTCCGGCCCTGGGCGATCAGTGACAGGGTCTCGCGCTCGCGGGGCGTGAGCTCGGCGAGGGGCTCATCCCCCTTGCCCGCCTGCGCGCGCACGAGCGAGGCAATCACCTCGCGGTCCAGAGCCGTCCCCCCACCGGCGACACGGTGGACGGCATCGAGGAAGCTGCGCACCTCGCCGACGCGCTCCTTGAGCAGGTACCCGACCCCGCTCTCCCCCGAAGCCAGCAGCTCGCCGGTGTAGACCGGCTCCACGTACTGGGAGAGCACCAGCACCGACAGGTCGGGGAACCGGCGCCGCGCCTCCAGGGCGGCGCGAATCCCCTCGTCGGTGAAGGTCGGAGGAAGGCGCACGTCGACGATGGCCAGGTCCGGCTTGTGCCCGGCGACGATCCGCAGCAGGCCCTCGCCGTCGTCGGCCTGGGCCACCACCTCGATGTCGTACTCCTGCAGCAGCGCGACGATGCCCTCGCGCAGCAGGACGGAGTCCTCGGCGATTACGACTCGCATGGCAGCACCGCCCGGATGGTCGTGCCGATGCCCTCGGGCGAGTCGACGTTCAGCGAGCCGTCCAGCGCCTCCACGCGCTGGCGCAGGCCGCTGAGGCCACCACCGCGTGGGTCGGCGCCGCCGGGGCCGTTGTCGGCCACCTCCACCACCAGCCGCGGGCCGGCGCGCCGAACGGCGATCCGCACCGACGCGCCCGGGGCATGCTTGACCGCATTGGTGAGAGCCTCGGCGGTGACGAAATAGGCCGCGGATTCGACCACGGGGGCGAGCCGCTGCGTGAGCTTGCTCTCGACCGTGGTGTCTATCCCCGAGCGCTGGGCCAGGCCCTCGACCGCGGCGACCAGGCCGCGGTCAGCCAGGACCGGAGGGGCGATGCCGCGGGCGAGGTCGCGCAGTTCGGCGACGGCGGCGGTGGCCTCCTCGCGGGCCTGGCGGATGAGTTCGGCGGTCTCGGGGCGGTCCTCGAGACGCGCCTCGGCCCGGCCCAGTTGCATCGTCAGCGCCACCAGCCGCGCCTGGGCGCCGTCGTGGAGGTCACGCTCGATGCGGCGCAGCTCGGCCGACTGGACGTCCAGGGCGCCCCGGCGCGTGCGCGTCAGTTCGTCGACGCGCGCGCTGAGGTCGGTCTGGCGCGGTGAGTAGAGCACGGCATGCAGGGCGAAGGCCATGGCCAGGCCGACCGCCGGGAACACCGGCCAGAAGTAGCCGAACCCCGCGATCGCCCACACGATCACGCAGTATCCGGCCAACACGCCGGAGAGCCAGCCCTGGATCGCCAGCCGGCGCCGCGGCCCGGGCGACTGTGCCGACGCCCGCCGCCAGGCGAGCTGGAGCGCGATCGGGAGCGCGAGGCTCGACCACACCCACAGCGGCCAGAAGGCGCCGCCGGTGGCCGCCCAGATGATGGTGACCGCCAGGCAGCACACCGCCGACAGGGTGACCTCAGCGGCGAGCAGCGTGCTGCCGGTGCGCTGGGCGACCTGGTGGTGAGGGCTAGGCATGACCGCTGTCTCCCAAGGCCACATCATCGCAGCGCAGAGGGCTCAGCCAGAGGCGCAAACGCCTGCCGGCGCCGTGCCATCCGCCGCCCCAGAAGGGTGACGGCGGCCGGCAGGGCCACGGCCCGGACGATGGTGGCGTCGAGCAGGATGGCGACGGCGAGGCCGAAGCCGAGTTGCTTGAACTCCAGCAGCCCCAGGGTGGCGAAGATCGCGAACACGGCGATCATCACCGCGGCCGCACTCGTCACCGTGCCTGCGGTCGCGCCCAGCGCCCGCACCGCCCCGGCCCGGGCGTCCAGCCCGCGACGACGCTCTTCACGCACGCGCTCGAGGATGAGCACGGTGTAGTCCATCGACAGTCCGAAGAGCAGGACGAAGGCGAAGAGCGGAAGCCATTCGACAATCGCCCCGTCGGAGCTGAAGCCCAGCAGCCGCTCACCGACGCCGTGCTGGAAGACCTCGACGAGGATCCCGAACGAGGCGCCGACGGAGAGCAGATTGAGCCCGATGACCGACGCGGCCAGCATCGGCGAGCCGAACGCCGCGATGAGCAGCAGGAAGGCCAGGCCCAGCACCCCGGCGATCACCAGCGGCGTGATGGTGGTCAGCCGGCCGGAGAAGTCGACGTTGCCGGCGGCATCGCCGGTGAGCGTGACCCGGGCCCCAGGGAGGCCGAGCTTGCCGTCCACCGTCTGGCGCAGCGTGTCGACGATCCGCTGCTGGGCGGGCAGCGACACGTTGGGGAACGGCACCGACACGACCGCGGTGGAGCCGCCGCGGGCCAGGTCGACGCTCACCGACCCGTGACCACCGGTCAAGCGCTCGGCGCGACGACCCAGATCGCGCATCGCGCGCTGCGCCGCCGGACGTCCGAGATGCGCTCCGGTGACCACGAGTTGGGCGGCCGTGGGTGAGCCCGGGAAGGCCCGGTCGATGGCCTCGTCGGCGACGCGGACCGAGTTGCTCACCGGCAGGTCGCGGACGCCGGGGTCGCCGGTGCGCATGCCCAGCACGGGGATCGAGAGTGCTGCCAGGACGGCCACGGTCACCAGCAGGGACACTGCCGGGCGGGCGGTGACGACGGTGGCCACGCGCTGCCAGGCACCGGGCGCGTCCGGGTCACGACGGCGGCGCGGCCAGAGCCGTCCGCGGTCGATGCGGTCGCCGAGCAGGGCCAGCAGCGCCGGCAGAACGGTGACCGAGCCGACGGCGGCGATCGCCACCACCAGGATCGCGCCCAGCGCCATCGAGGTGAACACGCCGAGGCCGGTGAACGTCAGGCCGGCCAGGCCCACCATGACCGTCAGCGCAGCCACGACGATGGCACGGCCGACGCTGGCCGTGGCCGCGGTCAGCGCCGCGTCACCGGCGCGGCCGGCCCGCCGCTCCTCGCGCTCGCGGCGGATGTAGAACAACGAGTAGTCGACCCCCACGGCAAGCCCGATGAGGACCACCACCGAGGCGGTGGGCTGGCCCTCGGGCGCGATCTGCGAGATGAGGCCCAGGGCACCGATGGCGCCGGCCACCGAGGTCAGCCCGAGCAGGAGCGGCACCAGAGCCGCCACCAGCGCACCGAAGGCGATGATGAGGATGATCAGGGTGATCGGCAGGGAGACGAGCTCGGCGTGGCTGAGATCGTGGTTGACGACCTGGTTGATGGCGTGGCCCGCGGAACCCGCGCCCGCCTCTTGCAACGTGGCGCCGGGGTGCGACGCGGCAACCGATGCGACGACGCGCTCGAGTGGAGCGATGTGCTCGTCGGCGTGATCGGGGTCGCCGCGCAGAGTGACCTGCACGAGCTGGAGACGGCCGCCGGCGCGCGACAGGGCCAGTGCCTGGAGTGGCCCCTGCACCGAAGCAACGCCCGGCAGGCGCCGAGCGCGGACCTCGAGCGACGACACCGCCGCGGAGGTCGTCCTCGGAGTGGCGGCGCGCACGAGCACGCTCTCGGTGGCCGGGGACTTCAGGTGCGCGGCCGACAGGGCGGCGTCGGCGCGCGCCGATTCGCCGGTACCCGAGCCCGCGTTGGACAGGGTCTTGGTCCCGGCGCTGGCGCCGGCGAAGATGCAGCCGGCGATCAGGACCAGCCACAGGGCCACCATGGTCTTCGGGTGGCGGGCCGAGGTGCCGGAGATGGCGCTGACCGCCCGGGCCAGACGCCCGGACGGCGCACTGCGAGGTTGGGATGCGACGCGTGGATTTCTCATGCCCGCCAGCCTGCCGGTGGGGCGATCCTGTGTCGCTGGGGCGCGGAGGCGGACGCGTCGCGGCGCACCCCCGTCTCGCCGGTGGGGTTAACCCCACCCGCGTTTCTGCGCCCGCGCGGTCGTGGCCGAACTGGCATGGTGGGCCGCATGACCCGCGCCTCCGCGTCGCCGCCGCTGACGCTGCGCCCGCTGCAGCCGGCCGACTGCGACCGCCTGCGGACGTGGATCGACAGCTCCGACGCGCTGTGGCAGTGGTCGGGGCCGCGGTCGTTCACGTGGCCGCTGGACGACGGCCAGCTCCGGCGCGACCTGGCCGCCCGCGCCCACTCCGGCAGACCGCTCGCCGCGGTCGACGAGAGCGGCGAGATGGTGGGGCATGTGCTGCTGGAGGCCGAGCCCGATCACGGCCTGGGCTACATCGGACGCGTCGCGGTGGCGCCCGATCAGCGCGGCCGCGGGCTGGGCATCGCGCTCATGCGCGCGACCGTCGGCCACGGCTTCGG